>NZ_JBQHUL010000002.1:0-229633 GCF_052065235.1 Blautia sp. HCP28S3_G10
TTGGCTATGGGGTAAACCATAGCGTTTTTTTGTAATATAATTAGAAATTACAAGAAAAATTATAAAAGAAGAACTCCCACCTTAAAAAAATGGGAGTTTTTCAGTGCCCTTATAAACACTGGGTTTGCGGCACTATTATAGGGTATTGCACTCTGGTGGCCCGGATGGTGAAATCGGGGCTTCCATGCGCTATCTTTCCCAACGTTTTGCAATGCCTGACAAAGTGTCCGCTGCAGTATTAACAGATGTAGGTACGGAAGAGCTTGCACACCTGGAAATGGTATCCACCATCGTCCACCAGCTGACCAGAAATCTTTCTATGGAAGAAATTGAAAAAAGCGGTTTTGGCCCGTATTATATTGATCATACTGTAGGCATCTGGCCCCAGGCAGCAGGTGGTGTTCCTTTTAATGCCTGTGAATTTCAAAGCAAAGGCGACCCGATCACCGATTTGTTTGAAGATCTGGCTGCAGAACAAAAAGCACGCTCCACTTACGACAACATTCTCCGTGTTGTAAGAGACATACCCGAAGTTGCAGACCCAATCCGCTTCCTGCGGGCACGTGAGATCGTACACTTTCAGCGTTTCGGTGAAGCACTCCGTTCTCTTCAGGAACATCTGGAAGCCAAGAACTTTTATGCTTTCAATCCCAGTTTTGATAATCCATGTGAAGCTTCCTGCAAAAAAGGCTAAAATAACAAACTCCCCGGCTCATTCCGGGGAGTTTGTTTCAGACTGTAGACAAAGCCCTGTTTTTGCAGGGTTTTGCTATTGTTGGAACCGCTTTTCTGATATAATAAATATCAGAAGGGCGGTGTTTTTTATGATGACGAAAAATGCAGATAAAAAAAGAGAACAAATGATGATGTTTTCCATGGATGACATGGTACCTCAAAACCATATGCTGCGATTGATTGATAAAGCAATCAATTGGAACTTTATTTATGATCTGGTTGAAGAAAAATACTGTCCGGATAACGGCCGCCCCAGTATGGATCCCGTTATGCTGATAAAGATACCATTCATTCAGTATCTCTATGGAATAAAAAGCATGCGGCAGACCATGAAAGAGATCGAGGTAAACGTTGCATACCGCTGGTTTCTCGGACTAGACATGTTAGATCCAGTACCTCATTTTTCTACATTTGGAAAGAATTATACCCGCCGTTTCAAAGATACAGACCTTTTTGAGCAGATCTTTTCAAAGATTTTGGAAGATTGTATGAAATATAAGCTTGTAAATACAGAACAGATCTTCGTGGATGCAACACATGTAAAAGTCTGTGCAAACAGTAAAAAAATGCGTAAGCGGGTTGCACACGAACAGGCTCTCTGGTATGAAGAGGAATTAAATAAAGAGATTGAAAAAGATCGTCTAGCACATGGAAAAAACCATTGAAGAAAAAAGATGATAACCAGCCACCTGCATCCGGTGGAACCGGAAATGATAAGGATTCTATATCTGAAGAACTTCCTGAAGATGTGAAAACACAAAAATGCAGCATCAGCGATCCGGAAAGTGGATGGTTTCGAAAGGGTGAACATAAACACGTTTTTGCATATGCTGTAGAAACTGCCTGTGATAAACATGGCTGGATCCTTGGATATCAACCACTTTTTCCGTATACCCGTCCCAAGACCAAAGAAGGCTTTTTCGGAAAACACGAATTCGCATATGATGAATACTATGATTGTTGTATATGTCCGGGAGCACATATATTGACATACAGTACAACAAACAGAAGTAGATATAAAGAGTATAAAAGCTGCGGTGAACATTGTGCTGAATGCCAATATCTTTCAAAATGCACAGAAAGTAAGGATCATGTAAAAATGATCACACGTCATGTATGGGAAGAATATATGGAAGTGGCAGAAGACATTGGGCACACGATAGGAAACAGACAGATCTATCAGTTAAGAAAAGAAACCATAGAGAGGATATTCGGTACAGCGAAAGAACAGCATGGATTTCGATATACGCAATATGTAGGAAAGGCACGGATGGAGATGAAAGCCGGGCTTACCTTTGCATGCATGAATCTGAAAAAACTGGCAAAGATTCTGGAAAAACGAGGCTGGAATACAGCCACTTTTTTATATTTTGAGCTAAGAACAAGAATAAAACCAAAATTTAAAGAAAAATGGTGCTGGGCATAACACCCAGCACCAAGTTTGTCTACAGTCTGAGCTTTGGAATACAATTCCAAAGCTCTTCCGCTGTACTCATAATAATCACCCTTTTTGTAAGGCTTAGATCAGATGAGAGCACGTCCCCTGGCTTCCTGGGTAAATATATTCTATTGTCAAAGTATCTGTCTGTCCGATCGGACACGCTATTATTGCATTTAAAATTTGAAGCAAAATAAAAAGGTGCTACCATAATGGCAACACCTTAATAGTAAGCCAAGTAACAAGATGGGCGGCGTATCCATCATCTCAGGTACTCTTACGAGTGTGTCGGGAGCCTTTCCGACCTTTGCTACTTGTTTATTATCTTATGTCATTATTATAAATATATATTCACTATTTGTCAAATCTTTTTAATCGACCATTTTCTATCCCATGTTGCAATTTTCCAGGGGTGATTGTGTGCAATGTAGCAACATAGAGATAATCTTCTGCCATATCGAGCTTTATACCTATTTGAACATTCTCACTCATTACTTTTACCAATTCAAAACTTGTTCCTTTTTCGTTTGGATTTACACCAATATAATCAGGATCTTCAATAATAGAAGATAACAAAGATAAATAAGGGAGACATTCAGGGTGCCTTTTCTCAATATGTTTTTGCAAACCTTTTGACTGATAAATGAAATCATACTTTAAAGGTTCTGAAAGATAATCATTGAACTGCAAATTAAAAGGAGCAGTAATAAATACTTTAGGTTTCATTTTCATTCCCATTCTGAATCATCATTCATAATATCAAGATCATGCTGAACACCTTCCGATGTCTGTTTAACATCTGTACGGGCATGAGCGGCGAGAACGTCTTCTTCCATCTGCTGGGTGGAGAGAAGATTCTGAGAGTATGTGAGTACTTTTCTCTGGTTGTGTTCATTTAATTTCCTATAGGAAAGAACCAAATCAGCTTCATTTTTAGTTTCGCAATGAACATTGTATAATTCAATAGTGGCAGCAGGTGCAGAGGATTCGTTCCACCCCATTAAATATGCAGGAGAGACATTTAGTGCATCTGCTAATTTTGCGATTTTGTCACGGCGCATATTTGCGATCATTCCGTTTTCCCATTTTCGGACAGTACTTTTTCCTACACCTACTTTATTTCCTAACTCTTCAAGAGTCATATTGTTTTCTAAACGTAAATTTTTTATGCGTGTTCCCATACTTTCCAAACCAGTTCACCTCCGTTACGGAAATAATATCATAAATGTGTCTTTTACGCAACATATAAATATAAAACAAATAAAAAGTGTCATAAAATACACAAATGGTATTGACAGAGGTGAAATAGATGTGGTATTTCATAAGTGTCCTAAACGACACAGGAAAGGAGGAAGTGTTGGATGGATAAATACAAATTAGAATATGAAATGAAAAAGAGAAAAATAAGTCAAGAAGAGCTTTGCAAAAAGATTCATATCAGCAGATCGGCATTTTATAGAAAATGCAATGGCTTATCAGAATTTATTCAGAGTGAAATTCAGGCTATCATAGATTTATTGGAACTTGAATCTCCTATGGGAATTTTTTTTGCAGAAAAAGCGTCCTAAAAGACACAAAAACATTCAAACCAGAAAGGAGGCGAAAGAAGTTGCAATTAGCATGTTGTATTGTAGGTACAGGGCTTTTGATTTTAGCGATTGTTATCTCTGCTTTTTCTGAAAATAACGTAATATGGCTTGTATTACTGATACTAGGAGAGATAGTTGCGTTTTTGGGCTATGCCCCTGTATTGTTGGAACTAAAACTCTTTGGATAATAACTGGATGCAGTGTTCATACAGTTTGTCGGTATCCTTGGAAGCACCATTTTGCAATACTTCGTTTGCTAAAAGAAAAAGGGAACGCCGAACACTTCGACGATGACAAACGGTTGCTAACTTAAGAGATTTTTTGTAAAAAGCCAAAGCAAAACCGCACTTTTCAGTACCATATTGACAGGAAGAATAGGCATCAGTGAATATTTCGCATAATTCAAGGCGTTTTACAATTGTAGAATTCATTTTTGAAATTTTGTATTCCTTGATGGAATGGATGAGAGCAGTGATTGTCGGAGCAACAATGGCCGCAAAAGCAGTTACAAATGCAGCTGTAACAGTAAAATTGTTATCCATAATTTTTGCCCTTTCGCAATATTTGGTACATCAATGTCTGTAATTAGAATAGGAGCAAAAGTGGTAAAAAGTTAATATTTTTGTTATACCAGAAGAAGGGAGCGTAGAGATGATAGACAAAATAAAGTTTTTTCTTGAAGATGCCGCAATCCCCATCATTGGCGGTATCATAGGAAGGTTCATAGGGATGGGGATAGCAGTACTGTTAGGAATATTGTGATCAGAGTTGTAATGATTGCAATGACGATAGGAAGGACGATTTGTAACAAAACAAACTGTAGATTGAACCATTGCTTACTTTCGACTTCTGCGATGCCTAGCTCATCAAGTTTAAAGAGAGTATCTTCACGAAACGGAACAGGTTCACCATATTGATTGGTGCTTCCGCCAATTTGGACAACATAATGACTTCGGACAAGGCTGTCCAGTATTTCGTCAATATCATCAAATTGCATATTCAATTTTGAATATGAGACAGATTTTCGATGGTATATGTATCGAAGAATTTTTAAAGAATATTTGGTAATGGTCATGAGGAACTCCTTTCGTTGTAGATAACTAAAGTATACAGGATTTAATGCAAGGAAACAATGAGCAACTGAATCAGGCAAAAAGGAATCAGCGTAAGGGGGTGAGAGAAGTGAGAGAAATTAGATCATTGGAAGTAGATATAGATAAAGGAATATTAAAAATTAACGGACAGGATGCTGACACACCTACAATCGTAACTCTACCGGGACCTGAAGGATGGCCGTTGCAAAGATTATTTGCTTTGTCAACAGATGCGCTGGTAGAGTGCAATCGAATAGATGTTGTGCTTAATAATAAGTCTTGATGAATCGTATGCCATCTGTAGTAGCATAGTCAATCATTTTGATTAAATGGTTATTTACAAATGTACTAGCGATATCAGAAATGTTTTTGCCAGCATTAGGTGGAACGGTAATTAAAAGATACTTTCCGGCAGAATCTTCGCACTCAGTAAAGTAAGTATCATAACCATTTATATTTATTGACTTTGGTTCCATATTGTCACTCCTTTCATTTTACTCGGACATGGCAGTGTCCTGTAAATTCAGTATAGGAGGACATCACATAATACACAATATGCACAACCAGAATAGACAGGAATTGAAGAAAAAGGATATAGGAACCACAGACAAGTACATTTCATACCATATCACAGGGAGGTGAGGCTGTGAAGAAGATAGAATTCATCACCAGAATACAGGTTAATGGTGTAAAAGAAGAGGTTTCGGGTGCAAAAGCATCTGAGATTGTCCGGGAACGTGTGGAAAACGCACTTCAGGCAATGAACTATGAGAGAAAGGCTGCCGGATAAGGGCAGCGGGGAGGGACAAGCATGAGAGATTTAATTGATTCCGTTCTGATCGGAGGCTGCGCAAGTTATCTTCCGTTCTGGATCTGGGATAACGCAGGTGGTCAGATTGCCGGAGCACTGGCACTGATCGGAATGACATACATAGCAAGGATGTGGAAAGCATGGACGAACTGATCAGACTGGAAATTGAGAACCGGGCACTCTGGAATGTGATCAATGAAGCCAGAAGGATCCTGGAAGACCCATGTGCACATCATACGACACAGGAAACGAGGGCCAGAAGTCTTCTGAACCGGACTGGATACTACATAAACCGTTCCTGCAGGGAAGGGCAGGCATACGAATTCCAGAGCTAGAGATCAAAGAAGAGATTTCTTGAAGAAATAAAAACACTGACAGGAGCAGATAAATGAGACTGACAAGAAAGAATCCCAACGGATCCTACAGGATCCCCATGTGTACCCAGAAGACGATCCGCATGGAATGGCAACAGGAAGAATTAAATGTATTTGGTGAAGTCGCCAACCTTTTGGGGGAATATGAAGATCTTGGGACACCGAAAGAGTTAAGAGAACTTTTAAAACAAAAAAGGTGACCCGTGTACGGGAATACACGGGCCGGGTTATGTCCTCACGACAATAATAATACATTATTATGATAGCATCTGGAGGGCATAGCGTCAAGAGATTACAGGAGAAATCCTGTAATTTTTTTTACCGAAAAACGGGGGAAAACCGCCGTATTAGGACTTGATTAAGATATTAAAGTTAGGACATACGCTATGGTAAAGAGAGAAGAATACAGCTTCCGGAAAAAGATGATCATAGAGATCCGGAAACATCATGCTGGGAATTATGGTGCACCTGGAAAAAAGAGGATAAAAAAGAAGAAGCCTACAGAAGAACAGATGCGTCTGGTGAATGCACAGAACAAAGCCATGCGGTGCAGACACAGGCTGTTGGAATACTTCACACCGGGGGTCTGCTTCGGGACATGGACCTATGCCATGGGGAACCGTCCACCTGATATGGTGGCAGCTTTGAAAGATTTCCAAAAGGCTATCCGGAAGGTGAGGGCTGAATACAAGAAAAGAGGATATGAACTTTTCTGGATCCGCAATATCGAAAGAGGTACAAAGGGAGCCTGGCATATCCATTTTGTAGTGAATGAGATCGGTGATACAGCCAGCATCATGCAGAAAGCCTGGACAAAGGGAGGTACCTATTCCGTGGAGATCCGGAACGACCCGAAGATCTATGATGAGGATTTTACAAAGTTGGCTGCGTACATGACAAAAGATGAGTATACCAGGGAAGAAAAGAAAGACGGTACTCTGGGAAAATCCCGTCTGAAAGAGTCAAGTTACAATACAAGCCGGAACGGTAAAACTCCACTCAACCGAATTGTCTTTCGCTATTGAAGGAAAGGTGTGAGATGTTCCTTCACAAATTATAGCCTTATTTGACTTCGTGTTTAATTCTTTATCTGTCAGTTTTTAATATGATTAGAGCAGCACCATAAATTCTTTCAATTTAAGTAAATTTGCGCCGGCGCAACCGGAGAAAGTGTGAAATATTGAAAGAAATACTTATGCAGACCTACATTATTGTCCTGCCTATAATCCTGGGGTATATCGTCTGGCTTCTGAAGAACCAGAAAAAGGACCGGGACGCAAACAGCAAGGGAACCATGCTCCTGCTTCGTGTACAGCTGATCGAATATCACACAAAGTACATGAAAGAGGGCAGTATCCCTTCGTATGCCTATGAAAACTTTAATGAGATGTACCAGGCATATCATGAACTGGGAGGGAATAGTATGGTGACAAAAATGAAAAAAGAAATTGATGAATTGCATTTAAAGAAAAAGGAGAATGACCATGGATATTAATGTAATGATGCAGTATGTAACTTATGGACTGGCGCTGATCGGTGTGCTTGCCTTCCTGGTATCAATTATTGTTCAGGTGATCAAAGAGATGCCGGGGCTTAAGAAAATCCCCACAAGTGTTGTGGCGCTTGTCACATCACTGATCCTGTGTCCTGTAACGCTGGCGTTTTTGTGCGCATATTATAAAGTATCAATCACAGGCTATTACATTTTTGCTTCTTTCGTTGCCGCATTTATTGTATATCTGGTTTCGACAGGCGGCTGGGAGAAGGTAAAATCCATCTGGGACAGAACAAAGTATAAAGATTCTGAGGGCGAGTGATCGTCCTCTTTTTTGATTCTTAGGAGGGATTCTTATGGAAATCAAAGGTATTGATGTTTCTGCATGGCAGAAAAAGATTGACTGGAAAAAAGTGGCAGCCTATGGAATGGGATTCACTATTATCCGGATCACGGAAGCAGGAAACGTGATCGACCCGTATTTTGAAGCCAACTACAAAGGCTGTACGGAAAATAAGATTCCTGTTGGCGTGTACCGGTATTCTTATGCAATGAACATTGCAGAAATCCAGAGTGAAGCAAGAAAGATCGTCAGCATTCTGAATGGCCGGAAGATCCAGTATCCGGTGTTCCTGGACCTGGAATATAATTCACAGCGCCGCCTTGGTGCTGAGAGTATCCACAAGATGGCTGAGGCTTTCCGGGAGATCATTGTGGCAGCAGGCTATGAATTCGGAATTTATTGTAATTTGGACTGGTACAACACTGTGATCTGCTCTCATTTGAAAAAATATGATTTCTGGATCGCCCGCTATCCCACTAATGACAAGGGAATTCTGGTGGAACGGCTTCGGCCGGATTTCGGAATTGGCTGGCAGTACAGTAGTAAGGCTGTGATTCCGGGTATTTCCGGAAAAGTAGACAGGAATGTGTTTTATAAGGATTACAGCAAAACAGAACCGAAGAAGGAGGAAACTACGGTGGATAAGTTAAAAGAATTCACGGACCTTGGGGATTATTATGCCGGTGAAACGACAGGCACCCCATATCTGGAAAAGAAATCAGCAGCATATCTGGACGATTTCCAGAAGAATACCGGTTACAATAATTATACAAAGTTTGCCCGTGATGTAAACTCCTGGGGACAGCCAGGGTGTCAGGGGCAGCCATGGTGTGCGGTATACCAGTTCTGGAAGCTGGTAAAAGTATTTGGCCTTGCAAAAGCCCTCCAGATCATGGGAGGCGGTTTTTATAACTGCAGAAATGTTACACGACATGCACAGACAAAAGGTACCTGGAAGAAAACACCGAAGAAAGGTGCACTGATCATCTTCCGGAACGGCGCACATATTGGTTCTGTGCGGAAATTTGACACTACTTACGTATACACCAACGAAGGAAATACTTCCAGTGCTTCCGGAGTGATCGCCAACGGTGGCTCCTGCAGGAACAAGAAATACAAACTGACTTCAAGAGACATTGACGGTTATGTATGGATTGACTACGGAACAGGAACAGATCAGAAATCAACAGAGACTGCGAAGACTCTGAGTAAGACACCGAAATGGGTAGGAAAAGTCACCGCAACAGAACTGAATGTCCGTTCCTGGGCAGGTAAAGAGAATCCGACCATCAAGAAGTGGCCGCTCCTGAAGAAAGGAAATCTGGTAGACGTGTGTGATACCATTAAAGCTGCAGATAAATCCAGCTGGTATTATATCCGGATCGCCGGTAAGTACTACGGTTTTGTATCTGCAACGTATATCAAAAAACAGTAATAAACGGAACAAAAACCCCGGAAGTGTGCGAGACTTCCGGGGGTTTCGTTTGCTCTCAATGGATTATCACCATAATCCTTAGCTGTTTTTATCATATGCTATTAAATCCAAAAAGTCACCCTGATTTTTACAATAAAAATATACAGCACCCTCATAGACTGTGGTATAATACAGGTACAATAAGCTTGGAGGTGAGCATAATGAAATATGTAGGACTATTTTTTATTATATTAGCCGGCAATATTGTAGCGCATTATATCTGTAAATGGATTGATAAAAAGTAAAAAAACTCCCGGCAGGTACCCATCTGCCGGGAATATTGTATCATCTCAAAATGTCAATTTTTTGCATTATAGGGTATGGAAGTCCGGGCCACCGTACTGACTCATGATATACTGTGCGATTTTTGCATTGGGAGTTTTGATATTTACCGGGTATTGGAGTCTTTTTTCATAATTCCACATAAATTATCTGCACCCTCCTTCCATCTGCCATGGAAATGGCTGTTCAACCCATTTCCAGGTATTGCTGTCAGATTCCAGTGCATCATCAATGGTAAGAGGTCCATAACACTGGGCATATTCCTTCATCAGTTGCTGGCGCTCCCGGGCACAGTCCTGATAAAATGTGAGAGCTTCCTGACAGCCGGGATGAGTATCAAGATAGAGAAGAATATCATCAACGGCAAAACTGACCTCATTAATACGGTTCAGAAGTTTTTCTCTGGGTGTACAGGAATTTCGATACATCATCTCTGCATGCCCCTCCTTCCGCAAAATGGTTTACACAACTGAGGAAAAACAGTTCCTTCTTTCAGAGCATAGCCAAGGTCATAAACTGTGGTAAATTTCTGACAGGGTATATAGGCCATAGTGGGTTCCATCTGATCTATATGTGTATACATTTCCGGATCATTGCTCTTGACTCCCGGAAGCTGACATGAGCAGGACGAAGAAGAAGGCATTGGTTTTTTTCCGGAGGAAGAGCGACAGGAACACTGCTGCCCTGACATCATCTCTCTGGCCATTCCGCAGGTTGCATTATATGGGCGACCGCATGGACGGTTCATCTGAAAATTTTCCATGAACAAATCCTTTCTGCCATAAAAGTTATTTCCATATATTTTATGACATAAAATAAAAATGGTGCAGATAGCAATGTACTGGCAAAAAAATAAAGTATGATAATTATACACTTGCGCAGGATACTTTTTTACTTTATTATGATAAAGAAAAAGCTACAGGAGGAAATCTTAAATGAAGGAAAAAATAGATGTATATGAACATATGGGAGAAATTCTGAAAAGGGTCAGAAAGGGTGTGCTTATTACAGGAAAAGCCGATGGCAGAATAAATTCCATGACAATTTCATGGGGCATGACCGGAATTGAATGGGGAAAACCTGTTTTTGTTACTTTTATCAGAGAAAATCGTTTTACCAGAAGTCTTCTGGAAAAGAATGGTGAATTTACAGTCAGCATTCCTGTTGATGACAGTGCGAAGAAAATTCTTGGATTTTGCGGTTCAAAATCAGGAAGAGATGTAGATAAAGCGAAAGAACTTGGATTCACTTATGTGGAGCCTGAGATGGTTTCTACACCGGGAATAAAAGAACTGCCACTGACACTGGAATGCAAAGTGATCTACAAACAGAAACAGGACATGGCTGCTATGACGGAAGAGGACAGGGTAAAATTTTATCCACAGGATGTTGACAGTTTTTCTACGGGAGCAAACAAAGATACACATGTTGCATATTACGGCGAGATCGTCAATGCATATTTAATTAAATAGAAGAACAGGGGAGATATCAAAATGGAGTTATGGGATATCTATGATGCAGATAAAAAACCGACAGGCAGAACAATGAAACGTAATGACTGGTGTCTGAAAGATGGAGAATATCATCTTACTGTGCTTGGAGTGATTGGAAGACCTGACGGAACATTCCTTATTACAAAAAGAGTTATGACAAAAGCATGGGCTCCTGGCTGGTGGGAAGTTTCAGGTGGAGCAGCACAGGCAGGTGAAGCTTCAGAAGATGCAGTCCTTCGCGAAGTGAAGGAAGAAACCGGACTGGATGCATCGGAAGCTGAGGGAGGCTATCTTTTTACATATAAAAGAGAAAATCCCGGAGAAGGTGACAACTATTTTGTTGACGTATATCGCTTCATTATGGATATTGATGAAAAAGATCTGAATCTTCAGACCGAGGAAACAGATGGATATATGTTTGCTACATTGGATCAGATTAAAGCCTTTGCAGAAGAAGGAATATTTCTTCACTATGACAGTATTAAAGAGGCTTTTAAAAAGCAGGTGTAATTTATGGAATTTCTGGTTCTTGGAATTTTCTGCACTTTCCTGATCCTGTGTATTGTATCAGAAGCTTCTATTATATATGCACTTCTGGCCGGTTTTGTACTTTTTATGGGCTACGGAAAAAGCAGAGGCTATTCATGGAAAGAACTTGGGCATATGGCTTTTGAGGGAATATATAAAGTAAAAAATATTCTGATCACATTTGTGCTCATCGGAATGATGACAGCTCTGTGGCGTGCAGCAGGAACAATTCCGGCAGTGATCTGTTATACAGTCCGGTTTATACAGCCATCTGTGTTCTTGCTTATGGTTTTTCTGCTGAATTGTCTGGTTTCTGTACTGACAGGAACTGCACTTGGAACGGCGGCAACTATTGGTGTAGTCTGCGCAACGATGGCTTCTGCGTTGAAAATCAGTCCATGGCTTACTGGCGGGACAATCCTTTCAGGTGTATATTTTGGTGACCGCTGTTCGCCGGTATCGACAAGTGCACTTCTTGTTGCGGAATTGACTGAAACCAATATTTATCAGAATATAAAAACGATGATAAAAAGTGCCGCAGTACCATTTGTTCTTAGCTGTATTCTCTATGGATTGATCAGTATGAGAGCCGGGCGCAGCGCAGAACTTCCGGATCTCGTACATATATTCAGCGGACAGTTTGTGATCAGCTGGATTGCGCTTCTTCCTGCAGTTGTAATACTGGTATTGTCTGTGCTGCAGGCAGGGGTAAAAATCTCAATGCTTGCGAGTATTCTGACGGCAGTTCCTGTATGTGTTTTTACACAGGGTATAAGCTGGCAGGAGCTTTCACAGCTTCTGATAACCGGGTTTCATTCCGGTGATGCGGCGATGGCGGCCATGTTGAATGGCGGAGGCATTGTTTCCATGATTAAGGTCGGGGCAATTGTATGTATCTCTTCATCATATTCAGGAATATTTCAGGAGACCGGAATTCTGGATCATGTACAGAAAATTGTGGAGGAACTTGCTGAAAAAACATTCCCTTTTCTTGCAGTGTTTGTAACTGCCGTTATTACGAGCATTGTAGCATGTAATCAGACACTTGCCATCATGCTTACAAGACAGCTGTGCGAAAAAACAGAAGAAGATCAGAAAAAAATGGCCGGATATCTGGAGGACAGTGCTGTAGTCATAGCACCCTTGATTCCCTGGTCAATTGCATGTGCAGTTCCACTGTCAGCAGTCGGTGTATCGGAAATCAGCATACTGGCAGCTTTTTTTCTTTATCTTCTTCCGGTCTGTGAATGTTTCGCTGCGTTTATCAGAAAGAAAAAGAACGTATAAAAAGTTTGTAAAAAAGAACAAAAATCATAAGTAGACTATTGAATTCTTGAGGTGAATGTGCTATTCTGTCTGTAAATTAAATATAGAAAATAACAGGTGCTGATAAAAAAGTTAAAAGGGAAACAGGTTAGAATCCTGTACGATCTCGTCACTGTATTTGGGGAGTAGTAATCTACAATATAAGTCACTGGAAAACCGGGAAGGCAGATTACTATGATGATTCATAAGCCAGGAAACCTGCCTGTTGTTGGTACGGGAATATGCATTCCGGATCACGAGTAATTGATTGTACCGTTTTAATCTGTTGCGAGGATCCTTTTGCTGTGTGTGAAAGGCTTTTTTGTGATGGCAGGCGGTTTGCATTTTCCATATCATACTTTATATTTTCTATAGAAAACAGGAGGATAAAGAAATGAAAAACAAAACTGTAAAAGCACTTGCCATTTTACTGGCAGCAACAACTGTATCCATGATGGGTGGCGTAAGCGCAATGGCTGCTGATGATACTGCAACAGAGGCAGATGCAGCAGAAGAAACAACGGACGATGCTGAAGCAGAAGACGATGCTGAAGCAGAAGACGGAGAAGCTTCTGATGATCAGGCAGCAGCAGATAATGTAGCTGCTCTCATTGACAAGATTTATGTTCAGGAAAGAACTGATACAACAGATGAAGACTGCAAAGCTGCAAAAGAAGCATGGGATGCTCTTACAGATGCGCAGAAAGAACTGGTAGAAGGCGAAGAAGCAAGTCCGGAATATTTCGGCGCTGATACAGGTGATGCATCTAACGATGATCCGCGTAACCAGGATGAGATTGGTGAAAACGAACTTCTTGTAGTAAGCTTTGGAACTTCTTTCAACGACAGTCGTGCAGAAGACATCAAAGGAATCGAAGATGCTCTTCAGGAAGCATATCCGGATTGGTCAGTAAGACGTGCTTTCACAGCACAGATCATCATCAACCACGTAGAAGCAAGAGATGATGAATATATTGACAACATGGATCAGGCTCTTGAGCGTGCAGTTGATAACGGAGTTAAAAATCTTGTTGTTCAGCCTACACATCTGATGCATGGCGCTGAATACGATGAAATGGTAGGAGTAATTGATAATTATAAAGATAAATTTGAATCTGTTGCCATTGCAGAGCCAATGCTTGGAGAAGTTGGAGATGATGCTACAGTAATCAATGATGACAAGAAAGCAGTTGCTCAGGCTATCACAGATGAAGCATGCAAAGAAGCAGGATACGATGATATGAAAGCAGCAGCCGATGACGGCACAGCATTTGTATTCATGGGACATGGAACATCTCATACAGCTAACGTTACATATGATCAGATGCAGACACAGATGGAAGATCTTGGATTTACAAATGCTTTCATTGGAACTGTAGAAGGTAAGCCGGAAGATACAGAATGCCAGGCTGTTATTGAGAAAATCAAAGATGCCGGATTTAAGAAAGTTGTTCTTCGTCCGCTGATGGTTGTTGCAGGTGATCATGCAAACAACGATATGGCTGGTGATGATGAAGATTCCTGGAAGAGTCAGTTTGAAGCAGCTGGTGCATTTGACAGTGTAGACTGCCAGATCGCAGGTCTTGGAAGAATCGAAGCTGTTGAAGATCTGTATGTAGCTCATACAAAAGATGCTATCGATTCTCTTGGAGCAGAAGATGGAGCAGAAGTATCTGATTCAGAAGATACAGAAGAAGCTGCAGATGCAGAAACAACAGATGAAACAGCAGAAGATACAGAGGCTGCTGAATAATAAGAAATACTGGCCTGGGCAGTAGCGTTCAGGTCTGAGAGTAATAATTACAGCTGCCCGGAGGTTTGAGATGACTTCCGGGCAGTTTCTGTAAATATAACAAAGGAGAGTATTATTATGAAACGTTCAATGGCTTTAATGGTATGTGCATTAAGTAGTGCTATGGTACTGGGAAGTTTCAGCCCTGTTATGGCAGGCGGAATCAAAACTGTGCAGACAGCAGTAAAAGACGGTGAGGTCAGTGAAACTGAGAAAGCTGATTCCAAAGAAGACAATCAGGAAGATACTGCAGAAGAAATAGCAAAAGAAGAAAATGGTACGACAGACAGTGCAGCAGATACAACTCTTGAGGATGGAGTATATACTGCGGAATTTGACACGGACAGCAGCATGTTTGCAGTAAATGAAGCGAAGGACGGCAAAGGTGAACTGGTTGTTAAAGACGGTAAGATGACAATTCATGTGAACCTGAAAGGCAAAGGAATCCTGAATCTGTTTATGGGAACAGCAGAAGATGCAAAAAAGGAGGGCGCAGAACTCCTTGAGCCAACAGAAGATGAAGTAACATACAGCGACGGATACTCAGAAAAAGTGTATGGATTTGATATTCCAGTACCTGCTATTGATGAGGAATTTGATGTTGCACTTATTGGTAAAAAAGATAAATGGTATGACCATAAAGTAAAAGTCACAAACCCTGTAAAAGCAGATGACAGCGCGGGAGAAGGTTCTGAAGATACAAAGAAAATGACAGCAGAAGATCTGAAGCTGGAAGATGGCAGTTATACAGTTGAAGTAACCATGGAAGGCGGAACAGGACGTGCTACAATAGAGTCTCCGGCAGCAATTGAGGTGAAAGATGGGGACGTTACAGCAACAATCGTATGGAGCAGTCCAAATTATGATTATATGCTGGTTGGAGATAAGAAATATGAACCTGTAAATAAAGATGGAAATTCTACCTTTGAGATTCCGGTAGACGGTTTTGATTATCCGATGGAAGTTACCGCAGATACTGTAGCTATGAGTACTCCACATGAAATTGATTATACGTTACAGTTTGATTCTTCGAGTATCAAAGAGGCAGATAAATAAATGAAAAAGAAGATACATATATTGGTAAGCCTGGCGCTCAGCACATCTCTTCTGGCGGTGACTCCGGTAATGGCAGAAACATCAGAAACGGAAACAAAGACTGAACAGAGTACTGAGACGAAGACGGATCTTGCAGGACTTAAATATGATCACAGTCTGGAACTTCAGTATGCGGATCAGTTTTCCGTAGATTACTATGAAGGTGGATATGCGCTGATCACAATTGAAGGAGACGGGCAGTTCCTTCTTGTTCCGGAAGGAAAAGATGCACCGGAAGGTCTGGACAAAGATATTGCAGTGATACATAAACCAGTGCAGAATATTTATCTTGTGGCAACATCTGCTATGGATCTTTTCTGCGCACTGGATGGGCTTGACAGCATCAGCCTTTCCGGGACTGATGCAGACGGATGGTATATTGATGAGGCAAAAAAAGCACTGGAAGACGGAAGTATTCTTTTTGCAGGAAAATACAGTGCGCCGGATTACGAACTGATCCTTTCCAAAAACTGTGGACTTGCAATAGAATCTACAATGATTTCTCATTCACCGGAAGTTAAAGAAAAACTGGAAAGTTTTGGAATACCTGTTCTTGTGGAGCATTCCAGCTATGAGAGTTATCCTCTGGGAAGAACAGAGTGGCTGAAACTCTACGGAGTTCTCCTTGGCAAGGAAGATATGGCTGATGAACTTTTTCAGGAACAGGTGGAGAAACTGAAATCAGTGGAAGACAGTGATAATACAGGTAAAACCGTTGCATTTTTTTACATTAATTCTATCGGGGCTGCCAATGTTCGAAAATCTAATGACTATGTGTCAAAGATGATTGAGCTGGCCGGAGGTAAATACATTTTTGACGATCTTGGAGATGAAAACGCTCTTTCTACGATGAATATGCAGATGGAAGAGTTTTATGCCGGAGCAAAAGATGCGGATTATATTATTTATAACAGCACAATTGACGGTGAACTGTCATCTGTGGATCAGCTGCTTTCAAAGAGTGCACTTCTGGGAGATTTCAAGGCAGTGAAGGATGGAAATGTATGGTGTACTTCACAGAATCTTTTTCAGGAGACGATGGAACTGGGAACAATGATCGAGGATATTCATACCATGCTTACATCTGATGATCCGGATCTGGATACACTGACGTACATGCATAAACTTAAATAAAGGAAGGAACGCAATATGCGGAAGAAATTACAGTTC
Source organism: Blautia sp. HCP28S3_G10 (assembly GCF_052065235.1). Taxonomy (NCBI): domain Bacteria; kingdom Bacillati; phylum Bacillota; class Clostridia; order Lachnospirales; family Lachnospiraceae; genus Blautia; species Blautia sp. HCP28S3_G10. The sequence continues at coordinate 17,019 of NZ_JBQHUL010000002.1, forward strand.
AGATATCTGATTTCGTTTGTTCTGCTGATATTTCTGCTGTGCTTTTTTATAGTATGGAATATTAATGCAGGAAGTATTGATATTTCATTGAAGGAAGTATTTGATATTCTGTTTTGCAGAAACGGACAGGAAACAGCTTATAATATTGTATGGGAGATTCGTATGCCGAGAATTCTCGCTGCAGTGATCCTTGGAGGAGCACTGTCTGTGTCTGGTTTTCTTCTGCAGACGTTTTTCGGAAATCCAATTGCAGGTCCATTTGTTCTGGGAATTTCTTCCGGAGCCAAACTGGTGGTTGCTCTGGTAATGATCTATCTTCTTGGAAAATCAATGGTGGCAACTTCAGGTATCATGATCATTGCAGCTTTTGCAGGTTCAATGATCTCAATGGGATTTGTGCTTGCTGTTGCAAAAAAAATCAGACAGATGTCAATGCTTGTTATCTGCGGAATTATGATTGGATACATCTGCTCAGCAGTTACTGATTTTGTTGTGACATTTGCAGATGATTCCAATATTGTCAATCTTCATAACTGGTCACTGGGAAGTTTTTCAGGCACAAGCTGGGATAATGTAAAAGTTATGACAATCGTGGTAGTGCCGGTTTTGATCATTACATTTCTGATGTCAAAACCGATCGGTGCATATCAGCTGGGAGAGGGGTATGCGCAGAATATGGGCGTGAACATTAAGGTGTTCCGTGTGGCGCTTATTCTGCTGTCCAGTATTCTTTCTGCATGTGTGACTGCTTTTGCAGGCCCGATATCATTTGTTGGAATTGCTGTGCCGCATCTGGTAAAAAGTCTTCTGAAGACCTCAAAACCGATACTGGTAATTCCAGCTTGTTTTCTCGGCGGAGCAGTATTCTGTCTGTTCTGTGACCTTATTGCAAGAACAGTATTTGCACCGACAGAGCTTAGCATAAGTTCTGTAACGGCTGTCTTCGGAGCACCGATCGTTATTTATATCATGATTCACAGGAAGAGGAATGCATAATGGGAGATTTTTTTGTCCGTACAGAACAGATGACAGTCGGCTATGATGGAAAGCCGCTGATAAAAAATATTGAGATTCAGCTGAAAAAGGGCGAAATCCTGACGTTGATCGGACCAAACGGTGCAGGAAAATCCACTATCCTGAAAAGTATGACCAGGCAGCTGAAACTGGTAGGCGGAACTGTTTATCTGAATAATGAAATGATGAATCATATGTCGGGAAAAGAAGTGGCAAGGCGTCTTGCTGTTGTTATGACAGAACGAATACGTCCGGAACTTATGTCCTGTGAAGATATTGTTGCAACAGGGCGCTATCCGTATACAGGAACACTCGGGATTCTGGGAGAAGAAGACTGGGAGAAAGTTCACAGAGCTATGGAGATGGTTCATGCACTGGAATTTAAAGACAGAGATTTTACTGCGATCAGTGATGGTCAGAGGCAGAGGATCCTTCTTGCAAGGGCTATCTGTCAGGAACCGGAGATTATTGTTCTGGATGAACCGACTTCATTTCTGGATATCCGCCATAAGCTGGAATTACTTGCAATTCTTAAGAAAATGGTCCTGGAAAACGGAACGGCTGTTCTGATGTCACTTCATGAACTGGATCTTGCACAGAAGATATCTGACAAGGTGATCTGTGTTCATGGTGATAAAATCGAAAAATACGGAATACCGGAGGAAATTTTTACATCAGAATATATCCATCATCTTTATGGAATCACAACGGGAAGCTATAATGCTTCATTTGGATGTCTGGAGATGGAATCACCGAAGGGAACACCGAAGATTTTTGTGATCGGTGGAAATGGAACAGGAATTCCTGTTTACCGTAAACTGCAGAGGGCAGGCATACCGTTTGTGACCGGGGTGATCCATAAGAATGATATGGATCATGAGGTGGCGAAAGTGCTTGCTACAGAAGTGATCGCAGAAGAGCCTTTTGAGGAAATCAGTGAGAAAAATCTTGAGACAGCCAGAAAATGGCTGGATTCCTGTGAACAGGTGATCTGCTGTGTGGATGTGTTTGGAAAAATGAATGCAGGAAATCGGGAATTGTCTGAAATAGCCCGTAAAGAGGGAAAACTGATTACAATAACTGAATATATGAAACAGAAAAACAGCTGATCATGACAATCGGCTGTTTTTATTTGTACAGAAATATATAAAATTATTCAATTTGCAGAAGCAGTAGTATAACTGGCAAGGATGCCGTCAATGGATTTGTGGAGATAAGGCATATATTCTTCCAGAGGAACCGGCTGCTGGTACAGGATGCAGTTGTAGCAGGTAGAACTTGCAAGCTCGATCACAGAGAAAAGCAGAAGATCTGGATGCTCATAAGTGCGGGAGTCCTGCGCTATAAGCTGAAGGTACATATCATAAAATTTACAGTCTGCATCAGGCATCTGGCCTTCGAGAGCTGCCTGAAAAACACTCCAGGAAAGATTCTTGGAAACAAAGATCAGAAGCTGGGAATCATTTTTCAGATTTTCCAGAATATGATCAATCATAAAATGAAGCTGTGCAGGAAATCCGGTGATGTGATTTTCTATAACAGCCTGATATGCTGCATAAAAAAGATCCTTTGTTTTGTGCGAGGCAAGTTTGTTGCGGATGTCGTATTTATCTTTGAAATATAAATAAAAGGTACCTTTGGCCACACCGGCTTTTTCTACGATATCTGAGATAGTCGTCTTGTTGGGACCTTTGGTCGTAAAAAGTTCAAATGCCGTATTGTACAGAGCATCTTCTTTTTTCTTTTTATTCAGTTCTAATTTTCCCATGAGAAGACCTCCCTGTATAAAATATATCCATTCGTCAACTATTATAGACAAAAATGACTAAAAGTCAATATTGAAAAAATAAGCTGTTTATTTTTGGACACTTTGTGGAAAATGGATATTGACTATCAGTCAGTTTTATTATATAACTCTATTCGGATAAAGAAAATGACTGATAGTCATAAATGATAAAAAGAATCAATAAAATGTTACTGTTCACTCCGTTCACAGCAACTTGGACAGTAACAACAAAATTGCTGTAGACAAAAACGGCAGGACAATTAAGGAGGCAGTAATGATTAAGGTAGGAAAATGGATCGCAAAGCATAAGGTACTGATCGTATTGATCGGTCTGGTGCTTCTGGTTCCGTCAGTGATCGGAATTGCGGCAACAAGAGTTAATTATGATATTCTGAGCTATCTTCCGGAGTCTCTGGAAACAGTAGAGGGTCAGGATATCATGGTAGATGAATTCGGAATGGGCGCCTTTTCCATGGTTGTTGTAGAAAACATGGATATGAAAGACGTGGCTGCTTTGAAAGCAAAATTTGAAGATATCGATCATGTGGAAGATGTACTCTGGTATGACAGTGTGGCAGACCTGAGTTTTCCGGTGGATATGCTCCCGACCAAAATTAAAAATGTATTTTTTAAAGGCGATGCCACAATGATGATTGCACTCTTTGACAATACCACTTCTTCTGATGCGGCAATGGAAGCTGTAACAGAGATGCGTAAGGTAGCAACAAAAGAATGTTATATCAGCGGTATGTCAGGCGTTGTTACCGATATCAAGAACGTGGCACTGGAAGAAATGCCAATCTATGTAGTAGTTGCAGCAGTGCTTTCTTTTCTTGTTCTTTGTCTTTTCATGGATTCACTGGTGGTTCCGGTTCTGTTCCTCTTAAGTGTAGGACTGGCGGTTCTCTATAACCTGGGATCCAATATTTTCCTGGGGAGTGTTTGTTACATCACAAAATCCCTGACAGCAGTACTTCAGCTGGGTGTTACAATGGACTACTCCATTTTCCTTCTGAACTCTTTTGAGGCATATAAGAAGAAATATGAAGACAAAGACAGAGCTATGGCTCATGCCATTGCAGATACATTTAAATCTGTAGCAGGAAGTTCTGTAACTACAATTGCCGGTTTTCTTGCGCTTTGTGTTATGACTTTTGCACTTGGACGTGATATGGGTATCGTAATGGCAAAAGGTGTTGTAATCGGAGTTATCTGTTGTATAACAATACTTCCGGCTATGATCCTTCTTTTTGACAAAGCTATCGAAAAGACAAGACACAGAGCACTGATACCGAATCTTGACAGAGCGTCAGAATTTATTACAAAGCACTATAAAGTATGGATCATCATCTTCCTGGTAATGCTGTTCCCGGCAATTTACGGAAACAATCATACACAGATTTATTACAATATTGATAAATCACTTCCTTCCACATTACCAAGTAATGTTGCAAATGATAAGCTAAAAGATGAGTTTGATATGAGTACTGTACATATGGTACTTCTGAAAAATGGTCTTGACAGCCAGCAGAAAACAGAAATGCTTGATCGTATGGATAAAGTAGATGGAGTTAAATGGGCTCTGGGACTTAATTCCTTCATCGGACCAACATTTCCGGAATCCATGCTTCCATCTGATTTGAAGAGTATGCTGGCATCTGATGATTATGAGATACAGTTTATCTGTTCTGAGTATTCTTCAGCAACGGATGAATGTAATGCACAGCTTGCAGAGATCCAGAAGATTGTAAAAGAATACAGTCCGGAATCCATGGTTATCGGTGAGGCACCTCTTATGAAAGACCTTCAGGATACCACAGACGTTGACCTGCAGAGGGTAAATATCCTTTCTATTGCAGCCATCTTCGTGATCATACTTCTGGTGTTCAAATCAATTTCACTGCCGTTTATCCTTGTGGCAGTTATTGAATTTGCAATTTTTGTAAACATGGCAATTCCTTATTATCAGGGAGTCACACTTCCGTTCGTAGCAAGCATCGTAATCGGAGCAATCCAGCTTGGTGCAACGGTTGACTATGCGATCCTGATGACAAGTAACTATCAGAAACAGCGTCACCTCGGAAAGAGCAAAAAAGAGTCTGTTTCTATTGCACACAAGTTTTCAATGAAGTCGATCATTATCAGCGGATGTAGTTTCTTTGCGGCAACATTTGGTGTAGCCCTGTATTCAAAGGTTGACATGATCGGTTCCATCTGTACACTTCTGGCACGAGGTGCTGTAGTAAGTACGATCGTAGTATTGCTGGTTCTTCCTGCAATGTTTATGATTTTTGATCCGATCATCGTCCATACATCAAAGGGATTTTTACCGGATAAGAAATAAATTACATCAGGTTAACTATTTTTTATGAAGCCGAATGGCAGAAAAGGAGTCGTATAAAATGAACAGAAACAGAAAAAAAGCAGTGGCAGCTTCTGTAGCAGCCGGAATGGCGGCTGTAATGGCAGTAAGCCCGGTAATGGCAGCGGACAGCGGTATCTCCAAAGAAGAGACTGTATATGTAAATGCGGCAGCTGACGGAACACCGGAAGAAATCACAGTATCTGACTGGCTGAAGAACTCCGCATCAGCAGGTGATCTTTCAGATACATCAGATCTGAAAGATATCAAAAATGTCAAAGGTGATGAAACATTCAGTCAGGATGGCAGTAATCTTACATGGAATACAGATGACAAAGATATATATTATCAGGGAACTTCCGACAAAGAACTTCCGGTATCTATGAGCATTAAATATTATATGGACGGTGTTCAGGTAAGTGCAGATGATCTTGCTGGAAAGAGTGGACATCTTAAAATAGAAGTAAATTACACGAATAATGTAAAAAATAAAACAAAAGTCGGCAACAAAACAGAAGACATGTATGCGCCGTTTGTAATGGCAACTGCAATGATCCTTCCTGTGGATAACTTTACAAATGTTACTGTTGATAATGGAAAAGTCCTTTCAGATGGAAAGAGAAATATTGCAATCGGTGTCGGACTTCCGGGTTTAGCAGACAGCCTGGAGCTGAAGAGTATTGATAAAGATATTGATGTTGATATTCCGAAAGGATTTACCATGGAAGCTGATGTTACTGATTTCAGCATGAGTTCAACATTTACTTTTGCACTGACTGATATGCTGGATTCTATTGATACAGATGATATTGACGGACTGGATGATCTGAAGGATTCTGTCAAGAAACTGACAGATGCGGCAACTGAACTGGTAGACGGATCTCAGGAACTGTCAGATGGAGCAGATACACTGAATGAAAAATACGCAGAGTTTGATGATGGTGTGGGAACACTGTCCAGTGGAGTAAGCACACTGAATACAGGTGTAGCATCTCTGAACAGTGGTATTGCCTCTTATACAGCAGGAGCAGACACACTTGCTTCCGGTGTGACTCAGTATACTTCGGGTGTTGGTACACTGACAGATGCACTTAAGAAATATAATAACGGTGTAAATACTCTGACATCGGGTGTGAAATCCTACGTAACAGGAACAACCACACTTGCAGGTGGCGTGAAGACTTATGTACAGGGCGCAACAACACTTGGCCAGGGAATCCAGAAATATGTAGACGGAATCGGTGAGCTGATCAGTGGAATTGGAGATGCAGTAACAGGGATCAATGATGCTGCAACAGAACTGACAGAAACAGCAACAAAGGCGGCTGATCTGCAGAAAGCACTTCCGACAAAGGTCGGAGAGATCAAGAAGTTTGCAGCCGGAGCTTCTGACTTTGCAACAAGCATGGAAACAAAAACAGGCAATTTTGCAACTTCAACAAAGGATTACGCAGGAAAAGTCAGCCAGGTTCGTAAAGGTCTTGATCAGCTGAATGCTTCTTTAAATGGTTCAACAGGTGGAACAACAGAAGGCGCGGATACTGTAGCAAGCGGCCTTGCAACAGCACAGGCAGCAGCTTCCTCTATCTCCGCAGCAACAGACGGTTCTGTTGCAACTCAGATTTCTTCAGCAGCCAGCGCAGTAAGCGCAGCAGCAGGAACAGGTGCTGCACTTCAGGGAGATGCAGATACAATTTCCGGCGGACTTTCCCAGGCAAGTTCTGCAATTGATATCCTGAACGGAATCGATACATCAGGAATGGACGAGGCACAGGCAGCAGCAGTACAGAGCGCAGTTCAGAGTGCGATCGGAGCTATTTCCGGTGGTGTTGCAACAGCTCAGGGCGGAGTTGGAAATCTGCAGGCACATGCAGGTGCTGTTTCAGGACTCTCTGATCAGGCAGCCCAGGTTCAGGCAGCAGCAGATGCAGTAAGTGCACAGAGCGCACAGAATGCGGCAGCAAACAGCGGTGCGGTACAGCAGCTTCAGCAGGGGCTTGCGCAGGTTCAGGAAGGTCTGGAAGACATTAATGCAGCGGGAGATGCACAGGATCCGCTTGCTACAATAAAAACAACAGTAAATCAGCTGGCAACAAGTCTGGATCAGATTGACGATGGTTATAGCAAAGGATTAACAGCAGCTGCAGATGGCTTCCTTTCTAAGGATACACAGGCACTGGTAAAAAAGATCACAGAAGGTGCAACGGAAGTTAACACCGGTGTAGATGATCTCACAAAACAGGTAAGTGAGATGCTCAGTGCAGAGAAACTGAAAAAACTCACAGACGGTGCAGCAGAACTGACAGCAGGTTCACAGGCACTGACAGCAGGATACGCAGAAGCTACAGCATCAGCAAAACAGCTGGTAGAAGGTGCAACAAAACTTCAGTCCTATAACAAAGACCTTACAAGTGGAGCTGACCAGCTTACAAGTTCAGGAAAAACTCTTACAAGTGGAGCTAACAGCCTGGATAAAGCAACCAAGCAGGTTAAATCAGGTACTTCCAAGATCAAGAAAGCGACAAGCCAGCTTGCAGGCGGAGCCAAGAAACTTTCTTCCAACAGTGGTGCACTGAGAAGCGGAGCAGGCCAGCTCGTATCTGGAACTCAGCAGCTGTCAAGTGGTGTGGGAACACTTACAAGCGGCAGCAAACAGGTCAAAGACGGAATCGGAACTCTGGCAGACGGCGCCAAGAAACTGGCAGACGGAACAAAAGAATTCAACGATGACGGAATCAAGAAGATTCAGGACGTAGTTGACAATGATCTTCAGGATGTTCTGGATCGTCTGGATGCACTCTGCGCAGACAATAACACTTACACTTCCTACAGTGGAAAGACAGACGATATGGATGGAAATGTCAAGTTTGTGATCGAAACAGCATCTATTGATGATGATAAAAACTGATGATTTTTATGAGATAACAGTAACGGGGCGGTACGCAGAGTACCGCCTCTTTTTGTGTCTTCAAAACCTTGCAGACAAAACTTTATTCTGTTATAATTTATTCCAATTATGAAAACATTTTTACAGAAAGTTTCAGGTGATTGAATGGCAAAAACAAAACAGCAGAGAAAACCACTGATACCTGCTGCGACCAGCAGTTCATCCCACAGGAAACGTAAGGCAGATTATTATGATTACAGTCTTTTGGCTGTTATTATTCTGCTGACGTGTTTCGGACTCATTATGCTGTACAGTACAAGTTCCTATATGGCTGAACTGAATTATGGCGATGATATGTATTATTTCAAAAAACAGGCTGCGATCAGTCTGGCATGTATTGTGGCAGCTCTTGCAATATCAGAAGTGGACTATCATATTCTCACAAAATTCACGGGTGTGCTTTATGGAGCGGCTGCAGTGCTCATGATACTGGTAAAGACTCCGCTTGGACGAAGTGCAAACGGTGCAAGACGGTGGCTGAACCTCGGTCCGCTTTCTTTCCAGCCGTCAGAGATCGCGAAGATCGCCGTAATTGTCTGCCTGTCATATATGATCGTTAATATGGGAAAAAAGGTACGTACACTGAAAGGCTGTATGACACTGGCAGGAATGGGTGGAGCACTTGCACTTTTTGCCTATGTGTTCACAGATAACCTGAGTACGGCTATCATTATCTTCTGTATTACAGCAGGGCTTATTTTTGTGGCACATCCGCAGACAAAACCATTTCTCATTATTGCAGGAGTGGGAATTATGATGATTATTATTTTTGTACGGGTGCTGAGTTCTTCTATGGAAACGAGTTCCAATTTCCGTCTGCGCCGTATCCTGGTATGGCTTCATCCGGAGGATTATGCTTCCGGTGACGGTTATCAGACCATACAGGCATTGTATGCGATCGGTTCAGGAGGGCTTCTTGGAAGAGGGTTAGGAAACAGTATCCAGAAACTGGGAAGTGTTCCGGAAGCGCAGAACGATATGATCTTTTCAATTGTATGTGAGGAGCTGGGAATCGTTGGAGGAGTTATCCTGCTTTTGCTGTTTGCATATCTTCTGTACAGGCTGTTCTTTATCGCACAGAATGCACCGGACATGTTCGGGTCACTGATGGTTACAGGAATCTTTATACATATTGCATTGCAGGTTATTTTTAATATTGCAGTTGTGGTAAATCTGATGCCAAACACAGGTGTTACCCTTCCTTTTGTCAGTTATGGAGGAACGTCCATTTTGTTCCTTATGGCAGAAATGGGACTTGCATTAAGTGTGGCAAGGCAGATTAAATTTCAGGAGTCCGAAAGGCTTCTGTGAAATAACACAAAATCTATTGACAAATGTTTTGCCAGAATATATACTTTCCACATCAAAGTAGTGGCGAACATAGTCTGTTCATGGGAGAACAGCGACACGAAACATGCTTGATAAAGGAGAAAACGCAATGTTAGAAGAAATGAGAAAAATGATCGCAGAACAGTTGAGCTGTGATGAAAACGAAATTACAGCAGATACCTCTTTCAAAGATGATCTGGGAGCAGATTCCCTTGACCTTTTTGAGCTGGTAATGGCTCTGGAGGATGAGTACAATATTGAGATACCTGCCGAGGAACTTACCGAACTGGCAACAGTAGGAGATGTTATCGAATACCTTAAAGGCAGAGGAATCGAAGCATAAGAAATTGTAGCGAAACCAAAAACTCCCTGAGGCAGACTTGTCTCAGGGAATATTTTTGGTTATAATAAGAACAGACTGTAATAACTGAAAGGATGGAGAGAAATGACTAAGATCAGAACAAGATTTGCACCAAGTCCTACAGGACGTATGCACGTAGGAAATCTGCGTACAGCTCTGTATGCATATCTGATTGCAAAACACGAAGATGGAGATTTTATCCTCAGAATCGAAGATACAGACCAGGAACGTTATATGGAAGGCGCAGTAGATATTATTTACCGTACACTGGAAAAAACAGGACTTCTTCATGATGAAGGACCGGACAAAGACGGTGGTGTCGGCCCGTATGTACAGAGTGAGAGACAGGCATCAGGCCTTTATCTGAAATATGCAGAACAGCTTATCGAGCAGGGAGATGCTTATTACTGTTTCTGTGGACCGGAAGAACTGGAATCCATGAAACGTGTAGTTGCAGGCAAGGAAATTTCTATCTATGACAAGAGATGTCTGCATCTTCCGAAAGAAGAAGTAGAGAGACGTCTGGCAGCAGGGGAACCGCATGTTATCCGTTTCAACATGCCTACAAAAGGAACAACTACTTTCCATGATGTTATTTATGGAGATATCACTGTAAACAACGAAGAAATGGAAGACCTGATCCTTATTAAATCTGACGGATATCCTACTTACAACTTTGCAAATGTAGTAGATGACCACCTTATGGGAATCACTCATGTAGTAAGAGGAAACGAATATCTTTCTTCCGCACCGAAATATAACCGTATTTATGAAGCATTCGGTTGGGAAATCCCGGTTTATGTACACTGTCCGCTGATCACAAACGAAGAACATCAGAAACTGTCCAAACGTTCAGGACATTCTTCCTATGAAGATCTGATCAATCAGGGATTTGTTACAGAAGCAGTTGTAAACTTTGTTGCTCTTCTCGGATGGAGCCCACAGGACAACTGCGAGATCTTTTCCCTGCCGGAACTTGTAAAAGCATTTGACTATCATCATATCAGCAAATCTCCGGCAGTATTTGACATTACAAAGCTTCGCTGGATGAACGGTGAGTACATTAAAAAAATGGATCCGGAAGCATTCTATGAGAGAGCTCTTCCATATATGAAGGAAGTTCTCAAGAAAGAATATGATTTCCATAAGATCGCAGGTATGGTTCAGACAAGAATTGAAACATTTCCGGATATCCCGGCACTGATCGATTTCTTTGAAGAAGTTCCGGAATATGATTCTGCAATGTACTGCCACAAGAAAATGAAAACAAATGAAGAAACATCTCTTCAGGTACTGAAAGAAGTACTTCCTGTACTGGAAGCCCAGGAAGATTATACAAATGATCCGCTGTTTGCATCCTTAAGCGCATTTGTCAAAGAAAAAGGATACAAGAACGGATATGTTATGTGGCCGCTTCGTACAGCTGTTTCCGGCAAACAGATGACACCTGCCGGTGCAACTGAGATTATGGAGATTATTGGCAGGGAAGAAACAATTAAGCGTGTAAAAGCAGCTATCGAGAAACTCAGCTGATTTATTTCAAGATCGGAACAATATGAAACGTAATCCATCTCAGAAACGGGCAATCGCCCACCTGTCAGGACCGATGATGGTTCTGGCAGGCCCCGGTTCGGGGAAAACTTCCGTAATAGTAGAAAGAACTGCATATATGACCAGTGAGGGGAAGATACCGCCTTCCTCTGTTCTTGTTGTGACTTTTTCAAGGGCAGCGGCAAAAGAAATGAAAGAACGTTTCCTTACTTTTACAGGACAGCAGCATACGCAGGTAACTTTCGGGACCTTTCACGGGGTATTTTATGGAATCCTGAAACATGCCTATGGATTTACTGCCGCAAATATTCTTTCGGAAGAAGAAAAATCAGGGATTTTAAGGGAGCTGACACTGAATTATGGCGGAGATCTGGCAGAAGAAGGCGATTTTACAGAAGAAATCGCCAAAGAGATCAGTGTAGTAAAAGGAAACAGGATTTCTCTGGAACATTATTATTCTTCCTGTTGTCCGGATGAGGTTTTTCGGCAGATATATCAGGGATACCGTAAAACATGCCAGGAAAAGCGTAAACTGGATTTTGATGATATGCTTCTTTACTGCTATGAACTTTTTGACAAAAGAAAAGACATTCTGGCTGCCTGGCAGAATAAATTTCAGTACATTTTGGTCGATGAGTTCCAGGATATCAACCAGCTTCAGTATGATATTGTACGTATGCTGGCAGAGCCGCAGAATAATCTGTTCATTGTGGGAGACGATGACCAGTCGATTTATCATTTCCGTGGTGCAAGGCCGGAGATCATGCTGAATTTTACAAAAGATTATCCGGAGGCGGAGACTGTTCTGCTGGATGTGAATTACCGCTGCAGCAGCAGAATTTTAAGTTCAGCCATGAAAGTGATAGGAGAAAACAAAAAACGCTTCCAGAAAAAACTGAGCACCCCGAATGAGACCGGGAACAGGATTTCTGTCCGGGAATTTCAAAATCCCAGGGAAGAATATCTGAATGTGGTTTCTGAACTGAGAGAACGTATGGAAAAGAGCGAAGACCTGAAAGATACGGCAATCCTTCTCCGTACCAATCAGGAGGCAGAAGGTCTGGTCGGGGCTTTGATGGAACGACAGGTTCCATTCTATATGAAAGAAAAACTTCCCAATCTTTTTCATCACTGGATATGCAGAAATATGCTTGCATACATGCGGTTTGCAAAAGGGGATACAAGCCGGAAAAACTTCCTTGAGATCATGAATCGTCCGAACAGGTATATCGCAAGAGATGCCCTTCCGATGACTGAAATTTCTTTCGATGTACTACGTGATTTTTATAAGGATAAGGACTGGATGTGCGATCGGATAACAACGCTGGAAACGCATCTGAAGATACTGAAAGGACTTTCTCCTTATGCTGCGATAAATTTTATCAGAAAGGGCATGGGATACGAAGAATACTTGCATGAATATGCAGAATATCGTAAAATAAAACCAGAAGAGTTAAGTGAGATTCTGGACAGACTTACCGAAAGTACAAAGGGAATGGACAGTCTGGAAGAATGGGAGAAATACATAGAAGAATATACACATAAACTGGAAGAGCAGGCCAAAAAACAGGAGCAGGAACGGGAGGGCGTTCTGATATCCACACTCCATGGTGTGAAGGGGCTGGAGTTTGACAAGGTTTATATTCTCAATGTAAATGAGGGCAGCATGCCTTACAAAAAAGCGGTTCTGGAACCTGCGGTCGAAGAAGAACGGCGGCTCTTTTATGTGGGAATGACCCGTGCCAGAAAGATACTTACTCTGTGTTACGTGAGACAGCAGTATGAAAAGAAACGGGAACCCTCCCGATTCTTAAAGGAGGCAGGAGTATGAAGGCGGTTATTTATTTTACAGAGATTCCGGAAAAATACGTGCACAAAAACATGGAACACATGACAGGGGAAAAACTTCTTGCAGCAGGCCTGTACAAAGAATTTGGCATGAAGCTGGCTTTTGAACCCAGAGCAAGAGGGGAACATGGCAAGCCGTTTCTGACTTTGCAGCCAAAGATTCATTACAATATCAGCCACTCAGGCAAATATGTAATGTGTATTATCACAGGACAGGAAGTTGGAATCGATATACAGGAACATAAAAAAGTAAATTATGAGCGCATGCTGGAACGTATGGTTCCACCAGATATGATAAGAGAAATCCTGGAAAGCGATGAACCGGAGAAGGCGTTTTTTGCACAGTGGGTACTGAGAGAAGCTTACATCAAATGGACAGGAGAGGGCCTTTCAAAAGACCTCCGCACGATTTCTATGGACAAAGGGTCATATCTTATGCTGGAGCTGGAAAAAGGATACAGCGGAGCCGTATGGTCCAGAACACCTCTCGAGATCAGCTGGGAACACATGGATATAGAGATTCCGTAAATTGTAACAAATAATTTTAACATGAAATAATATTTAAATCAGGTTGGAAAATTTTTCTGACCTGATTTTTTTGACATTTTTATTGCGAAATGACGTTATAGAGAGGTATACTTATTTTGTATATTTATCATAAAAAGGAGGAAGCGTGTATGAAGAGAAAAAGACTGGCTCTTTTGCTGGCTGTTGCCCTGACTGTTACAAGCGTGGACAGCTCGGCACTTGCAGTAAGCGGAGCAGATTTTTCATCTGAAGCTGCAGAAGTGGAAACAGAAATAGAGCCACAGGCAGCCGAAGACGCAGCTGTGAATGTGACAGGTGAAGATACCTCAGAAGAAACTGTCACAGCACAGGAAACGGCAGAGCCGGAAGTGACTGCCGATGATGAAACAGACAGTGAAGTGACTGTGGAAAACAACGAAACGGAAGAGACAGAAATTGTATCTGAAGATGAGGCAGAACCTGACCTTGGCGATGGTGAGGAAACTGACATTGTCGCAGTCGGAGATGAAAACGGAAATGGTTCTGAAGAAAGCAATGTCGAATCTATTACTGTAGAGAATCTGAATACAACAGAAATAACAGCAGGATTTGATTATGTTGCGGAAATATTCAATGGCGCTACTGTAACTGTTAACTATAATGATGGTTCAGAATCGTATGTGAAACAGTTTGATGAAGAAGGGAATTTAGGAGCTACATTTGAGGATTCTTACGGCCATTCTTTTTCTGCTTACTGGCTGATTGACAATCAACTTCAGAATTTGGATTTCTGGGGAAGGCAGAATCCTGGAACATATGAACTGGTTTTCAGTAATGGTAATGTCCAAAGTGACAGTACAGAAATCAATGTAGTTCATCCGAAAAATCTGTCTGGGTACCAGGGAACGATGAATTCTGGCGAAACAGAATGCAGTCTTGTAAAGGGTGAAGTTTTCAGTTTTACACCTGAAAAATCTGGAAATTATAAGGTTGAATCGTATATAGCGGAAGAAGGATACAGCGTTGGCAGTACGTTGGCAGCCGAAAATAAACCAGGTGAGTTCAGCTGCGTGTATGGCTCGTCAAGCGTTTATCAACTTGAAAAAGATATAACTTATTATTTCAGACCAGATTTAGAGGCTGATTCAACTGCAACAAAAGTTACGATTACTTTTTTGCCTGAAATTTCTTCTGTACAGGTAAATATGAATCAGGTAGAAAAAACAGCCTTCCTGGCTGGATTAGAGTACTGTTATTTACCAGGGCTGGAGCTGACTGTGAATTATGGAAATGAGCTGGAAGCGCAGACATTTACTTTTGAAGATAAATGCGGAAGCATCATGGATTCCTATGGAAATAATTTTTATTATTATTTTGAACCCCAGACATTTAATGAAAATAATAATACATATGGTTATGGTGGGATATTACCAACAGTTGGAAAGTATAAGGTAAATGTTTATGCTAATGGTATGTTAGTGAATGAAGATTCTGATTGTACTGTTTCAGCTGTAATGCCGGAGAATCTCACAGAACTTAATGTGGGTTCAAACCATATAAAAAGTTCAGACAACTACCAATATATCTGGTATACATTTACACCTTCCAGTACAGCGAAATATCGGATCGGACCAGTCAGCAATTTTAAAATATATAAGAAGACGGATACAGGTGTTGAAGAGTTATATCCGTCTGGAAGCGAATACTGTTCATGTGAACTGGAAGAAAAAGCAACTTATTATTTCGGATTCCGGGGAACAAAATACTTCTATGATGAAGAGAATGACAGAACTGTAATAACGCATGAATGGGATGTGACTATTGAAGAGGGTCAGGATATTTCAGGTCTGCAGTTTACCCAGGATGAAATTACACTTGTAGAAGGCTTTGATTCAACAATAGCTGATTCACCGTTTGGATATGAGAAACTTGCCATTACCTATGGTACAGGTGAGACTGCTGTAACAAAAACAACCACTCCATATCTCGGACAGATTCTGAGTGATGATTTCGGAAACGGTATTTATACACATATCTATGGTTCTGATGGAAGTGAGTTTAAATGGGATACAGAAGAGTCAGATGTGTCTGAAGACGGCGAAGCAGAAAAAGAAGTACAGAAACTTCCAATAGGAACTTATACGGTGAATTTTACCTATACAGATCCTGGTGCAGAAGAAGGAGAAACAGATACTACAATCACCAGTAACACTATAACTTTAAATGTGATTTCTGCCGATAAGGCCGGTTTTCAGGAACTTAAGGTTGGTGAAAAAAACACAGTAAAACCAGGTGACTGGAACAATAACCAGAAAAACTGGTATAAATTGGTAGTCTCAAAGGCAGGAGAGTACAGGTTCAGTCAGGAAAACAATGAGAATTACTATAGGCAGAGATGGCGTTATGTTTCTGAAGGAAAGATTATTGATCCGGAAGTTGATGAAGACAACGAATTCTGGGGAGACTGGGGAGCCAGACTGCAGGTCGGTACGTATTATGTGTGCTGGGAGAACAGCAAACCAGAAGATGAATTAACTATTAATATTTCCAAGAAGCCGGAAGTTGAATCGGTAACAGTAAAAACAATTGAACCTGCTGACATGACTTTCATCGAGCATATGGGAATAGATATCAGTAAGCTGCTTGTAGAAGTTAAATATGATGATGGAAAGACAATAGAAATTGGCAGAGATTATGGTTGTGATGACTATGATAATTACCTTAATACAAAGCTTGTAGATCCGACGAAAGATGAAGAAGATAATTATATTGATTTGACTGATGATATCCCGGCAGGTAAATATGTATACAAGGTATCTTTCGGTGGTGTTTATGCGGATGATATTCCTGTACATGTGATTTCAGCAGGAGATCTTGTTAAGGGAGATCTGAAAACAGATGAAGCTACATCTGTGACCAATCAGGATAAACTGGTCCTGAAATATACAGCAGAAGCAACCGGACGTTATGAACTGGGCTTCAATATACCTCTCACAAACATCAAGATCAGAACTGTAGGGGAGGGATACAGACCTAGAAACTCTGTAGTGGAAAGTAACTGTACTTATGTAAATATGGAACAGGGTACTACTTATTACATCTATGTTCAGGCAGATGAGTACTGCCCGGAACTTGAAGTAAGTGTATCTCTTATTACCAGACCGGCGGGCCTGACAGCTACTGCATTAAAGAAAAACTACATCGCAGGTGTGGATTACTTTAACGAAAGCGATATGCAGACAGAGGTCAGCTATGACGGAAATACAAGAACAGTGCGCGGACCGCAGGAGGTAGATGGATATTACCTGCATTATAACCTGAAAGACAGTGATGGAAATAATATTGATTATGATGGATATTACGAACCTCTTTCAGCAGGTACTTATACTGTAACACCATATCTCAGTGCAAGTATACAGACAGGAAGTGCAGTTGCAGTTGAAATGTCAGAGCTTCCGACAACAGCAACAACGATCACTGCGAAGAAATTTGAAAATCTGAAAGCACTTCCGGAACTTAAGGAAGATACATGGACAGATGTAGAGGTAAAACAGAAAGGACAGTATTATTATTTTACAGCAGGTGAAGCAGGAACTTATACATGGCAGATCGAGAACGTAAACAGTAACATTGGTGTTGGTTTCTACAGAGACGGAGAGAATGAATACGAAGCAAGTTATGACTATGGTATCCGTTTGGAAGCAGGTGAAACCTGTCTGGTACATGTTTCCGCATTGAATGATGGAAGATTTAAAATAGTTCGGGAAGCAGAAGAGGAAATCAAAAAACCGGAAGAAATAACTTCTCTTGAACTTACTGACGGAATGAAAAAGCTGATTGCTTACAAAGGAGAAGAGATACCGTGTACTTTCACACCTGAGGAAGATGGAGAATATATTATTGAGTCTCTGCCAAATGGAGAACATTACTCTACCAGTGTAACATTAAAATGTGATGGTAAAACGATTGCAGAAGATGGTGTCTATGATGAGGATGATGAACATCAGTTTAACCTTGAATATACATTGAAGGCCGGTAAGACGTATACATATTATCCGAGATTGTTTTATGCAGAGAATTCAGGAACTATTTATCTCTATTTCCACAAAGCCATTAAAAAAGATATTCAGAGTTTTAAACTTGTAAGAGATCCTGATGCTGAGAATAAGGATCTTACTGTGTTCGACCGCATAAAAAGTTATTATAATGCTGTAATTACTTATACAGATAACACAACTTATGCAACAGGAACAGAAGACTGGTTCCAGACAGACGAATATGGAAATGAATTTTACTTTGACGCAGATTATGCAGAAAAAGATATGTTTGCTGAAAATCTCACCTATAATGTTACCTTATGCTACAGACAGGACAGAAATGGCGATTACAACAGGATTACAGAGTCTCTTTCTGTCCCGGGACTGGGTTCCTTTGATAAATTCTCATTAGGCAAAGAATACCAGATTACGAAACATGAGCAGTATTATATCTTTACCCCTGAAGAAGATGGAGAATATATCTGTACTCTTAATCAGGAAAATGACGGCGCAAATCATACAGGTATTTCAGAATGCGGAAAAATAGAAGATGGACGTCTGCGGGAAAAATCTCTGGAATCCAGCTGGCAGGAAGGAGAAACTACTTTTTCTGTATATCTGAAAGCAGGACAGAAATATATCGTTAATGCAGGAAGAGAAGATGATCTGGATGAAACAACTGCAACGTTTATTGTTAAGAAAGTAGCGAAAACTCTGAAAGGCCTCAAACTGGTAAAAGCACCGGAACAGACTACATGTCTTCCTAACGATGTGAATGCAATTTCCCTTAAGGGAATGCAGGTAGAAGCATCTTATACAGATGGTTCCACAGAAACAGTTACCTATGGAAAAGCAGACAGTGACGGAAGATTTCTGCATCATGGCGGAGTAAAATGGCTCAGCAATGGCAAATGCCGTGCATATGTAAATCTTGGAAGATATCAGGTATCCTTTGAACTTGATGCAGCTTCCAGAGATGATGTACCGCAGATCAGAATTGGTGAGAAGACTGAACTGAATGCAGTAAAAGGTGACACAGTTACTGTAAAAGTAACAGCAGATGAAAGTGCTTCATATGTTATAGATTCTGATTACTGCTATATCAGTGGAGAAATTGGAAGCGATAATGCTGATGATGAAGGCTGGGTATATGGAGATCGCTACTACATGGAAGCAGGAAAAACCTATTATGTACACTTCCATGTATTCAGATCCGAACCGACACCGACAGTACTTATCAAAAAATATGAAAAACCAACAGCAACACCGGAACCGACAGCAACGCCAGAACCGACAGCAACACCGACACCGGAACCAACGGCAACACCGGAACCGACCGCAACGCCAGCTCCGACCGCAACGCCAGTTCCGACAGCAACGCCAGAACCAACGGCAACGCCAGTTCCGACCGCAACGCCAGCTCCGACAGCAACACCAACACCAGTTCCGACAGCAACAGCAACACCGGAACCGACAGCAACGCCGGAACCAACAGCAACACCGGAACCGACAGCAACGCCAGTTCCGACAGCAACGCCAGCTCCGACAGCAACACCAACACCAGTTCCGACAGCAACAGCAACACCGGAACCGACAGCAACGCCAGTTCCGACAGCAACGCCAACACCGGAACCAACAGCAACACCAGTTCCGACAGCAACGCCAGTTCCGACAGCAACACCAGTTCCAACAGCAACACCAACGCCGGAACCAACCGCAACACCGGAACCAACAGCAACGCCAGTTCCGACAGCAACGCCAACGCCGGAACCAACAGCAACACCAGTTCCGACAGCAACCCCAACACCAGCGGTATCTGAGAAGATTGAAGAGGTTAAGAAGGATCTGGAAAATATTCCGACAGAACCGGATAAGATTACAGATGAAGACAAGATTAAGATTGACAGCGCAGTTGACACAATCACAGAGATCAGTAACGAAGAGCTGGTCAAAGATGACAATGCGATGGAAACTGTAGAAAAAGTTGAAGATCTTGTAGTGAAAGCAAATGAAAAAGTTGCTGAAACAGAAGTTAAGTCTGAAGTTGGAACTGTTACAGTAAAAGGCGCAGCTCTTACAGCTGCCAAAGAAGCAAAAGCGGCAGACGAAAATCAGCAGCTGGCAGCAAAACTTTCTGTAACAGAATCTGCAAATAAATATGAAAATCTGGGTAAAGATGTTCTTGCACTGGATATCAGTCTTTCTATCGTAGATATGAATAATGATGGAAAGGTAGTCGAAGGAAAAGAAGATGTACAGCCTGCAGCACCGATTCAGATCACAATGCCTGTTCCTGAAAAATACCAGAAACGTGAACTGAAACTTGTTCATATTAAAGGTAATGGACAGGAAACCATGAATTGCACTGCAAACGCAGACGGAACAATTACATTTGTGGTAACTTCCTTAAGCGATTATGTCCTTGTACCGGGAAAATGTACATATGGAAATCATAACTACAAAGCAACAGTTATCAAACCTGCAACCTGCATTGAGCCGGGCCAGATGAAAAAAGTCTGCAAGATCTGTGCTGATGAATATACACAGCCGATTGATGTGGATTCAAATGCCCACAGCTACAAATGGGTTACAGTCAAAAATCCAACCTGTACAGCAGCAGGAAGTAAGCAGGAAGAGTGTGAATACTGTCATGATGTGAAGAGCACGGCTTCAATCCCGGCAACAGGCAGACATACTTTAAGTGGCTGGGCTACAACAAAAGAAGCAACAGCAGTGGCAGAAGGTATACAGGAACGTAAGTGTACAGTCTGCGGCGGAGCAAAGGAAACAAGAAAGATTGCGAAACTGAAAGCAACTGTTACTCTGAATGTTCCGACAAACAAGACACTTCCACTGAAAGTAAAACAGTCCTTCCAGATAAAAGCTGACGGACTGGCAAAAGGTGACAGAGTTGTTTCCTGGAGTACAGACAAGGCGAAAATCCTGTCCGTTTCTTCCAAGGGCAAGATCAAAGGAAAGAAAGCAGGAAAGGCAACTGTTACAGCGAAACTGCAGAGTGGCCTGACTGTCAGTGTCAAGGTGAAAGTACAGAAAAAAGCAGTGACAACTACTGCGATCCAGGTACTGAACAAAGCAACAGGAAAGAAAGCTGCGAAGAAAGTCAACCTGAAAGCAAAAGCAAAACTGTCACTTGTGGCTACTGTTGCACCGCTGACAAGCAAGCAGAAAGTTACCTTTACTTCATCTAACAAGAAAGTTGCAGCTGTAAACTCAAAAGGAGTGATCACAGCGAAGAAGAAAGGTACAGCAACGATCACGATCAAATCCGGAAAGAAATCCGTGAAGTTCAAGATCAAAGTAAAATAACGTGCAATCCGATATGGCTTTCCTTCATTCTGTGGAGGAAGGCCATATTTTCGTATATGGACAGAATCAGGCAGGAACTGTATAATTAAACCAGTTTTGTGACAGATGTTCACAGTAACAGTTTCATGATACGAAGGAGAAAATATTTTATGAAAAGGAAAAAGAAACTGCTCCGGGCCGACCTTCTTCCGATTATTTTTACACTGGCACTTCTTCCGCTGGTTGCGAAGGGGCAGGAAGTTGAAATATCATTGGATAATTATTCATGGTTTCCAGACGGCGGTTTTCAGTATGACTTTTTTATGTACTGGAAAGAAATCATATTTCTGATCTTGGCAGGCTGGATGCTTGTAATGCTTACAGACAGATGGCTGATCCGGAGAATACCTTTCAGGAGTCTGAAAATGTGTATGCCACTGGCACTTTATGGTGGATTAACAGTGCTGTCAACGATACTTTCGGTGGATAAAACACTTTCGCTGAAAGGAATGTGGCAGCAGTATGAATCTCTGTGGGTTCTTCTGGGATATCTGGTGGCTGTTTTTTACTGTATGCAGGTTGTGGAATCCATAAATGACGTAAAAATCCTCCTGACAGCATTAGCCGTGGGAGCACTTTTGCAGGGGATTCTGGGAATTACGCAGATGTCCGGTCATGATTTCTTTAGTTCGGAGGCTGGAAAGTCACTGTTTACCGCAGGATTTGATCCATCGGTAAAAGAGGCTCTGCGATTTAATTTTGCAGGAGATTCTTCTGTATATATGGCGTTATACACACCTAACTATGCTGGCGTATATGTGGTGATGATTTTTCCCGTACTTCTTGCACTGGCGGCAATTATCCGTAATAAAATACAGAAAACACTTCTGCTGGTTCTTTCAGGGATTCTAATGATATGTCTCTGGGGAAGTGGATCACGGACAGGTTTTATCGTTCTGGGAGTTCTGATTCTGGTGGCAGTATGTATCTTTCCGGACAAAAATCAGAATAAGTCTGACAGGAAGAAGAGATGGATATGTGCAGGCGTGGCTGTGATCGCAGCCCAGGTTCTGATCTTTGGATATGATTTTGCGAATGATCACGCAATATCGGGAGCATTTGGAGCAATTTTTCAGAAAGAAAGCTATGATCTGGAAGCAATGGAAGCTGACAGAGAGGGTCTGACGCTTGAGTACAAAGGAAAGAGCCTGAAAGTTATTCCTGAAATGACAGAATGGGGAATGACTCTTACTGCAAAAGAAAGTAACGGGGATAAAAAGACAGCTTCCTGGAACTCAGAGAAACAGTGTTTCGACTTCAAAGGAACAGATTACGAAGATCTGGAATTTGATGCATATGAGCAGGAGGATACGCAGTATCTGATTCTTAAATATGCTGATATCAGCTGGAATTTCTATAAGGAAATGGGCTCAGATCATTTTGTATATATAAATCAGTACGGAAAAGATGATGCAATAGAAACAGTACAGGCTGTTCTGAAAGGCCATGAAAAAGCGCTTTCAGGGCGTGGCTACATCTGGGGCAGGACGATTCCCCTGCTTCTGAAACATTTTCTGTGGGGAAGCGGGCCGGATACTTTTGTGGTGGAATTTCCACAGACAGATTATGTGATGAAAGCAAACACAGGTCTTGGAATGTATCAGCAGCTGCCGACGAAGGCACACAGCATGTACCTCCAGAGTGCATTGCAGACAGGTGTGTTTTCGCTGATCTGCCTGTTGATTTTCTGGGGCAGATATGTGATCTGTTTCATAAAAAATGTTCGCCAAAGGGAAAACAGTGAAAGCAGATGGCTTTCACTGGGGATTTTCCTTGGGGTGACAGGATTTTTGCTAATGGGAATAATGAATGATTCCAACCTTGCAGTCTCACCGGTATTCTGGTGCATGCTTGGAACAGGGATTGCAATGGAAACCTTCCACAGTTAAATCTGTGGGAGGTTTTTTCGCATGAATTCAGGATTGTCCACATATATTTAACAGTGAAGAGGGGTGAGGGAGATAGAGGCAGCGTATGTGCAGAATCTTTTTGTGGGAAGGATACGGGAACTTCTGAAAGATGCAGATATTGATTACGATAAACTGTATGAGATACGTCTCAGGGTAGGACGTCCGGTGTTTCTTACCGGAGAAGAGGGAGAACATTTCCTTAAAATACGGGGACGGACACCTTATATAGTTACTGCACATGATCTGAAAGAAACACTGGAGTACATCAGCGGCTATTCGCTTTATGCGTATGAAGATGAGCTGAAACAGGGATATATCAGCATTCAGGGTGGGCATCGTGTAGGAGTGACTGGAAAAGTACTTCTGGATGGCGAAA
Source organism: Blautia sp. HCP28S3_G10 (assembly GCF_052065235.1). Lineage (NCBI taxonomy): Bacteria > Bacillati > Bacillota > Clostridia > Lachnospirales > Lachnospiraceae > Blautia > Blautia sp. HCP28S3_G10. The sequence continues at coordinate 40,413 of NZ_JBQHUL010000002.1, forward strand.
ATATCCGGGGAATGAAATATATTTCCTGTATGAACCTTAGGCTTTCTCATCAGATTGTAGGCTGTGCGGATCAGGTACTGCCGTATATTCAGAAAAAAAACTGGATTGCCCATACGCTGATCATATCACCTCCAAGATGCGGTAAAACGACTTTGCTCAGGGATATTATCCGTCAGATCAGTAATGGAAGAGAGGGGATTGAAGGACAGACAGTTGGAGTCGTAGATGAGAGAAGTGAGCTGGCCGGATGCTATCAGGGAATTCCGCAGAATGATCTTGGGATGAGAACGGATGTTTTGGATGGATGTCCAAAAGCTGAAGGAATGAAAATGCTTTTGAGATCTATGTCACCGGCGGTAGTCGCAGTAGATGAACTCGGACGACAGGAGGATTTCCGGGCGGTGGAAGATGTGATCCACTGTGGATGCAAACTTCTGGCGACTGCACATGGGAATTCACTGGAAGATATTCTGAGACAGCCATTATTTCAGAAACTGGGAGACCTGAAAGTTTTTGAACGCTATGTAATACTGGGGAAAAATCACAGAGCCGGAGAAATCAGGGAAATCTTGGATGGTGAGGGCAGGAGATGCTGAAAACGATCGGGCTTGCGCTGATCATGATCTCCGGTGCAGGTCTGGGATATTCAGCCGGCAGAGAATATATGCTGCGTGAAAAAAATCTCCGGCAGCTGTTTTTGCTGACAGTTTATCTGAGAGGCGAGATACGGTGTGGGAACAGTTCACTGCCGGAAGCTTTTGGAGAAATTTCCATGAGGCTTGATAATAACTGGGGAAAACTGTCAAAAAAGATTTCAGAAGAACTGAAATCTGTGGAAGGAATGTCACTGGAAGCTCTTCTGAGTGGAAAATTCTGTCCGGAAATAAGGCAGCTTCATTTTACAGCAGAAGATGTGCAGCTTATGATTTCTCTTGGCAGCAGACTGGGATATCTGGACAGAGAGATGCAGCTGCGCCAACTGGAATTATATGAGGAAGAACTGAAACAGCATATCCATGAGCTTCATGAAAAAATACCCGAAAAAAGAAAAATATGTCAGAGCCTTGGAATTATGGGAGGCTTTTTACTTGCAGTTATGCTGTGGTAGCAGGAGGGAAGAGAGTGGAAGTCAGTATAATTTTTAAAATAGCAGCAGTCGGAATACTGGTTTCTGTTCTTTCGCAGATACTGAAACACAGTGGGAGGGATGAGCAGGCATTTCTGGTGAGTCTTTCGGGACTTCTGATCGTCCTGTTCTGGATCGTGCCATACATTTATCAGCTGTTTGAAAGTATTCAGAAACTGTTTGTGTTATAGAAGGGGCAGGAAGATGGATATTGTAAAAATTTCTCTGCTTGGCATGAGTGGTGTAGTGCTTGGCTTTTTTCTTAAAGGTATAAAATCAGAGTACTCACTTTTTGTAACAATGGGAGTGGGAATCATGATACTTGAGCTGGCTGTTGGAAAACTTGAGTATCTTTTTCAGTCAGCAGGCCAGCTTAAGGAAATGCTGCCGGTAAGCCAGGAGTATTTTTCCACTCTTATAAAAATGGTTGCAATAACATATGTCGGGCAGTTTTCGGCTGGAATATGCAAAGATGCGGGACAGCAGGCAACCGCTGCACAGATAGAACTTTTCTGTAAATTATCTGTGTTTGTGCTGAGCATGCCAGTGTTGATGGCACTTCTGTCTGCAATTCAGGAATTTCTTATATGAAGAAAAAAGTTATATTTTTTCTGAGTTTTTTGCTGTTATGTATGACTGGAAAGATCCTCTGGAACTGTGAAAATGTTCCGGCGGCAGTGGAAGTAACAGGGAATGAGACAGCAGAAAATATTCTGAAAGACCTGGAACTTGATGAAGTACAGAAAATGCTTAATGAGATGATGGGAGAAGATAGTTTTTCACTGAAACAGATGGCAGCAGATCTGATAGATGGAAAAGAAGCACTGTCTGCCGAAACCATTCAGAAATTCTTGCGGACGGTATTATTTAATGGTCTGGAAAATGAAAAATCTCTTCTTCTGAAATTGATTTTGCTTATGTTTCTGGCTGCTGTTTTTGCAAATTGTGCAGAAGTTTTTGGCAATGGACAGATTGGAGAAATCAGTTTTTATGTGGTTTACCTTATGGTTTTTATACTTCTTATGAATTCATTTAAAGAAATGAGTGCTTCTCTGGAGAAGATTATCTCATGGATGACAGAATTCATGAGGGGACTTGCCCCTGCATATTTTATGGCAGTGTCGGCTGCTTCAGGGACTGCTTCGGCGGCAGTTTTCTATGAAGGAGTACTGATACTGGTGTGGATGATCCAGTGGATACTTCTGAATGTTCTGCTTCCGGGAGCAGGATTTTATGTGCTTCTGGAACTGGTAAACAATCTGTCAAAAGAGGACATGCTGGATAAGCTTGCAGAACTTCTTAATACGGCAGTCAGCTGGGGACTGAAAACATTGCTGGGAGCGGCTGTGGGCCTTCAGGTGGTGAGAAATCTGGTAGCGCCAGTGATGGATTCGATGAAAAGAGGAATCCTCGGAAAAGCAGCAGGGGCTATTCCGGCGGTTGGAAATGCAGTAAATATGGTAACGGAACTGGTGTTGACAAGTGCAGTTCTGGTACGCAACTGTCTGGGCGTGGCAATTCTTGTTGTTTTTGTTGTCGTGGGTGCAGGCCCGGTACTTCATTATGGAATGCTTTCACTGATATACCGGCTTATGGCGGCTGTTTCCCAGCCGGTGTCAGACAGGCGGCTTGTGGGCGCTTTCAGTACGATGGGAGAAGGCTGTGCACTGCTTCTGCGGATTCTTTTTACTGCGGAAATTTTATGCATGCTTGCTTTTATTGTGCTGCTGGCAGGCTTTTCAGGGTAAGACAGGGGAAAATATGAAAGAAGAGATCAGCAGCTGGGTGAGAAATCTGGCTGTATTTTATATTATTTTTACTGCTGTGATCCAGTTGGTGCCGGACAGAAAATATGAAAGATATGTACGGAATTTTATGGGGCTTCTTCTGATCTATATGGTATGTATCATGCTGTGTACAATGGCAGGAAAAAGCAGTGAAATGATCCGGCAGTTTTCGACTGAGTATAATGCTGAAATCACCAGGCTGAAACTAAAAGAAAACAAAAATCTTCAGTCATTTTATATTAATGAAGAATATGAAAAAGAAATTCGCAAAATTATTCTCGAAATATTAAAAAGTACAGGCATAAAAAAGGCAGATGCCGCCGTACATATAGAAGGAGAAAATCTGTCAGCGGAGATATACCTTCAGCAGAAGATAACAGAGGAGCAGGAAGGGAGGCTGGAAAATGCACTCTGGCAGAAACTCGGAATCGGAAAAGAAAACTGTCAGATCATTGCTGACAGGAATGGGAAAACAACAGTGGGCAGTGCTGCTTCTGACGGGAATTCTTCTGGCAGTGATCGCATTTCCGACCTCAGGAGGAAACAGTAAGGCAGCTTTATCAGAAAATGTATTTGAAGAAACAGAAGGTTCTGGGACGGGGACGGATCTGGAACTGCGGCTTCAGAATCTTCTGGAAAATGTAGAAGGAGTGGGAAGAGTAAAAGTCATTCTTATGACAGGGCAGGACACTGGTATTTACGGCTCTACATATTCAGAGATCACGGGTGTACTGATAGCGGCAGAAGGTGCTGATAATCCTGTGACAGTTCAGAATATTCAGCAGGCAGTAATGGCATTATTTCAGGTAGACGCTCATAAAATTAAAATTATGAAAATGAAATGAGGAGTGTAAAGTGAAAAAAGTTGTAAAGAAAAATCAGGTGATTATTACCGCTCTGGCAATCCTTATTGCAGTTGCAGGATATCTGAATTTTTCAGATGTAAATCTTGGATTCAGAGATAAAGAGGCGAGTACTGACAGCAGTAGCATCCTGGATGAGGTAGAATATGATCTGACAGACGAGACAGCTCTTCAGGAAGAAAACGGTGCAGCTGCGGAGGAGGAAACAGAGCCTGCCGGTACACCGGGAGAAGCAGTACTTACTGCAGCATCAGATTTTGCAGCACAGGCAAAATTATCCAGAGAGCAGGTACGCTCACAGAACAAAGCAGATCTGCAGGAAATTATCAATAATACAGATATCGGAGATGAACAGAAACAGCAGGCAGTCAATACTATGGTGGAAATGACAGATATTGCGGAAAAGGAAGCAGCAGCAGAGATGCTTCTGGAGGCAAAAGGATTTGAAAATGTAATTGTAAATCTGACCGGAGAGACAGCAGATGTTGTTGTACCGGATACGGATCTGGAAGATGCGAAACGCGCACAGATTGAAGATATTATAAAAAGGAAAACAGGGATCGCACCTGCAAATATTGTGATCACTCCGTTAAGTCAGACAGAAGAGAATGAGGGAGAATCAGAAGAAAGTTCATCTGATGAAACTTATCAGGAAGAGGAGACCGGTGCGGCAGTGTCAACAGACGGGACTGCATCAGATACAGGTGAAGAACAGGAAACATCTACAGAGCCAGTGATAGAAACAGAAGGAATTTATGATTGACCAAATACGGGGATAAATTTCTTGACAGTGTGGTGTTCTGTATACTAGAATAAAAAGTTGTATAGAAATTGGAAGAATGATAATAAACAGGAGGCCAAACGTGTCTAAGTTTGCGAAAGAAATAGAAAAAAGAAGAACCTTTGCCATTATCTCTCACCCGGATGCAGGTAAGACAACTCTGACAGAGAAGTTTCTGCTGTATGGAGGGGCCATTAACCTGGCCGGAAGTGTTAAAGGAAAGGCAACGGCCCGCCATGCAGTGTCAGACTGGATGGAAATCGAAAAAGAGAGAGGTATTTCTGTTACCTCATCTGTGCTGCAGTTTCATTATGACGGATACTGTATCAATATTCTGGATACACCGGGACATCAGGATTTCTCCGAGGATACTTATCGTACACTGATGGCTGCTGATTCTGCTGTCATGGTTATTGACGGAAGCAAGGGTGTGGAAGCTCAGACAAGAAAACTTTTCAAAGTCTGTGTTATGCGTCACATTCCTATTTTTACTTTTATCAACAAAATGGACAGAGATGCAAATGATACATTTGATCTTCTGGATGAAATAGAAAAAGAACTGGGAATCGCAACCTGTCCGATCAACTGGCCAATTGGCTCAGGTAAAAAATTCCGTGGTGTATATGACAGAAATACACATAAGGTACTTACTTTCTCTGATACACAGAAAGGTACAAAAGAAGGTGTTATCGAAGAAATCGATATTGATGACGAACGTCTGAATGATATAGTTGATCCGGATCAGAGAGAGCAGCTGATGGAGGAAATTGAACTCCTGGATGGTGCAAGTGTTGATTTCGACCAGGAACAGGTAAGCAGGGGAAATATGACACCTGTATTCTTTGGATCAGCACTGACTAACTTTGGTGTGGAAACATTTCTGGAACATTTCCTGAAAATGACAACATCTCCGCTTCCGAGAATGTCTGATCAGGGTGAAATAGATCCGATGTCTGATGATTTTTCAGCATTCGTATTTAAGATCCAGGCAAATATGAACAAAGCGCACAGAGACAGAATTGCATTTATGAGAATCTGTTCCGGTAAATTCGATGCGTCCCAGGAAGTGTACCATGTACAGGGAGACAAAAAAATGCGTCTTCTTCAGCCTCAGCAGATGATGGCGGAATCACGTCACGTGGTTGAAGAGGCTTTTGCAGGAGATATCATCGGTGTATTTGACCCGGGTATTTTTTCCATCGGAGATACTATCTGTGCGCCTGGAAAAAAATTTGCATTTGAGGGAATCCCGACATTTGCTCCGGAACATTTTGCGAGGGTGCGTCAGATTGATACAATGAAACGTAAACAGTTTGTAAAAGGTATCAACCAGATTGCTCAGGAAGGTGCTATCCAGATATTCCAGGAATTTAACACTGGTATGGAAGAAATCATTGTAGGTGTCGTAGGTGTACTTCAGTTTGACGTATTGAAATACCGTCTGGAAAATGAATATAATGTGGAGATCCGTCTTGAAACTCTTCCATATGAGCATATTCGCTGGATCGCAAATAAAGAAGAAGTGGATGTTGCGAAGATTACAGGTACTTCAGATATGAAGAAGGTTACAGATCTTAAGGGAAATCCGCTGCTGCTCTTTGTGAATGCATGGAGTGTGGGCATGACAGAAGACAGAAATCCGGATCTTGTGCTGACGGAATTCAGTAAATAAATGTTATTGATAACTGGTTACTGTTCACTCCGTTCACAGCAACTTGGTCAAAATCCATTCCAAATCACCTTCGGTGATGGGATTTTGCCCCGTATGTCTCGGGATTTTGCCATATTCATGGCAAAACACCTCGCGGGACATTGCCTGTGAACAGTAACGATAACTGTACACAGGTAATATTCTGTGACAAAAACGCTTTTAATTTATGTATAAATTTGTTATACTAAACCCATAAGTAAATTAATTTTGGTAATTGCTGTGAACGGAGTGAACAGTAACATTCGGTATCCTTAGGAGGAATTGAAATGGCAGAAAAAAGAACAACATATAAACTGCAGGACGTAGGCGGAATCGGTGAAGTAAAGATTGCAGATGAAGTAGTAACTGTGATTGCCGGACTTGCAGCAACAGACGTTGAAGGAGTCGCTTCCATGGGCGGCAATATTACAAATGAACTGGTTGGCAAACTTGGAGTAAAAAATCTTTCCAAAGGTGTCAAGGTAACTATACTCGAGGGCGTTGTATCCGTAGATCTTACATTAAATATTGAATTCGGAAAGAACGTTCTGGAAGTAAGCCGAAAAGTTCAGGATAAAGTAAAATCATCTATCGAAAATATGACGGGTCTGGAAGTAGCAGATGTAAATATCCGCATTGCCGGTGTTGATATGGAGAACGAAAAAGGAAAGTAAACCTTTCCTTTTTTCTTTATAAAGCAATCATGAGAGCATGAAATGCGGAATGATTGTATTTCAGGAGGAATTATGCGAAGAAGGGAACAGAGAGAGCATGTTTTTAAACTGCTTTTTATGACACAGTTTAACACAGAAAAAGAAATGCAGGATCAGCTTACTGTGTATTTCGATAATCTGGGAGAAGTGGACGAAAAAGATAAAGAAACAATTGAACAGAAATACAGACATGTTATGGAACATCTGGCTGAAATCGACCAGATACTGAACGATTTCAGCCGTGGCTGGAAGACAAGCCGTATGAACCGTGTAGATCTGACAGCACTGAGACTGTCCGTATACGAAATGAAATATGATGAAGAGGTTCCTACAGGAGTTGCTATCAACGAGGCTGTTGAACTGGCAAAAGTTTTTGGCGGAGAAGACTCAGGTTCATTTGTAAACGGTGTTCTTGGCAAAATTGCCAGCGGAAAGAAAGATTCAGGCGAAGAACCGAAGAAATCTCACCGCCCGACACACAAAGCCAGGATCATTATCAGATCATCCAAAAAGTCTCCAAAAGAGACATCAGAAGAGAGTACTGATCAGAAATGAAAAACATCTATTCGGTAGGACAGGTCAACCGATACGTAAAAAACATGTTTACCCAGGATTTTATGCTTCAGAAAGTCTATGTCAGGGGTGAAGTTTCCAATTGTAAATATCATACAAGCGGACATGTTTATTTTTCACTGAAAGATGAAACAGGAGTTCTTTCCTGTGTTATGTTTGCCGGACAGCGCAGGGGACTTGCCTTTCGTATGAAAGACGGGGACAAAGTTGTTGTCGGCGGATCTGTAGATGTCTATGAGCGCGACGGAAGGTACCAGCTGTATGCCAGAGAAATTTCTCTGGAGGGAGCGGGTGCTTTGTATGAGCGCTTTCTTGCGCTGAAAGAAGAACTGGAAGAAATGGGGATGTTTGCAGCAGAGTACAAACAGCCGATTCCGAAATTTATCAGGAAGCTTGGCGTTGTAACAGCACCTACAGGCGCAGCAGTCCAGGATATCAGAAATATTTCCCTGAGAAGGAATCCATATCTTCAGATCATTCTGTATCCGGCGCTGGTACAGGGTGAAGGTGCTTCGGACAGCATTGTCAGAGGAATCCGTATGCTGGATGAGGCAGGTGTTGATACAATTATTGTCGGACGTGGCGGCGGATCTATAGAAGATCTGTGGGCTTTCAACGAAGAAAAAGTTGCAAGAGCTGTTTTTGAATGCAGGACGCCGGTAATTTCGGCAGTAGGACATGAAACAGATTTTACTATTGCTGATTTTGTGGCAGACATGCGCGCACCGACACCATCTGCGGCTGCCGAACTTGCAGTTGATGATTACAGACAGATCCTTCAGACCTGTCAGGAGTATAAAGACCGTTTTCAGAGGTCAATGCAGGGCAGGCTTGATGTTATGAGGGCGGAACTGAGACGATACCAGCTTCAGATGGAATATCTGAGCCCGGAAAGCCGCCTGAAAGAAAACCGCCAGAGACTTGCGGATCTCGAAGATGAGATCAGAGGTGCCATGCAGAACAGACTGAATGACTGTCGTCATACTCTGGGACTGTATCTTGAAAGATACAAAGGTCTGTCGCCACTGAACAAACTGAATCAGGGATATTCTTTTGTTGAAAACACAGAGGGAAAGGCTGTTACAGGCATATCGCAGGTACAGCCAGGGGAATATCTTAAGATATCTGTTACAGATGGTGTGATAGAAGCTGAAGTCGTGAACAGCAGGAAGGAAAATTGGAATATATGACAGATACACAGATTCAGGATACAAAAAACGAAAAAACACTGGAGGAGGCTTTTCAGGAACTGGAATCTCTGGCAGAAAAGCTGGAAGATAGCAGTACTTCCCTGGAGGACTCCTTTCGTTTCTACAAAAAAGGAATGGAGCTTCTGAAGTTTTGCAGCGGCAAGCTGGATACCGTAGAAAAAAAGATGCTCCAGATGGACGAAGATGGGACGTTGCATGAATTTTAAAGAAGAATTAAAAGTAAGAACGGAATATGCAGAAGAAGTAATACGTCGCTGGCTCCCGGAGGAAACCGGATTTGCAAAATCAATGGCAGAAGCGATGAATTACAGTATGTGTGCAGGCGGCAAGAGACTCCGTCCTGTATTGCTTCTGGAAACTCTGCGCCTGTTTGAAGGCCGGGAATCTGTTGCAGAACCTTTTATGGCAGGAATTGAAATGATTCATACACATTCACTGATCCATGATGATCTTCCGGTGATTGACAACGACGATTACAGAAGAGGAAGACTTACCACACACAAAGTGTATGGAGAAGCAATGGGGGTACTGAGTGGAGTAGCCCTTTTGAATTATGCTTATGAAACCATGTTTCAGGCATTTGCCATGGATCCGGGAGACGGAAGAGTTGCAGAAGCACTTAAGATCATGTCCGGGAAAACAGGTCTTTATGGTATGCTGGGGGGACAGAGTGTGGACGTCGAAAATGACGGCAAACCTGTCAGCAGAGAGATGCTGGATTATATTTACAAACACAAAACATCGGCACTTATAGAGGCTTCCATGATGTGCGGTGCAGTTCTTGCAGGGGCATCACCGGAGGAAACATCACTGGTTGAAAAAGCTGCTTCAGATATCGGGCTGGCATTCCAGATTCAGGACGACATTCTGGATATTACGAGTACAAGTGAAGAACTGGGCAAGCCTGTGCACAGTGATGAAAAAAACAACAAAGTTACTTATGTGACTCTTTTCGGAGTGGAAAAGGCCGCAGAAAAGGTACAGAAATTTTCTGAAAGTGCATTATCTTCTCTTAATGAACTTAACAAAAAAAATGAATTCCTGGAGATGCTGATCCTGGAAATGGCCAGCCGCAGGAAATGAAAGAAGGATACGAAGGATGTTGGAAAAAATCAATAAGCCAAATGACATTCATAAAATAGCTTTAGCGGATTTTCCACAGCTTGCGGAAGAAATCAGACAGTTCCTGATTGAATCAGTCAGTCATACTGGTGGACATCTGGCATCCAATCTTGGGGTCGTGGAGCTGACACTGGCACTTCATAATGTGCTGGAACTTCCACAGGACAAGATTATATGGGATGTGGGCCATCAGGCATATACACACAAGATCCTTACCGGAAGAAAAGACGGATTCAAAAATCTGCGTAAAGAAGGCGGAATGAGCGGATTTCCGAAGAGAAGTGAGAGTGACTGTGATTTCTTTGATGCAGGACACAGTTCCAATTCAATTTCCGCAGGCCTGGGTTATGTCAGGGCAAGAGATCTGCAGGGACAGAAATATACAGTGGTTTCTGTGATCGGAGACGGGGCGCTGACTGGGGGAATGGCATATGAAGCTCTGAATAATGCGGCAGAACTCGAAACAAATTTTATCATTGTTCTGAATGATAACAATATGTCAATATCCAAAAACGTAGGTGGAATGTCTTCCTATCTGAGCGCTCTTCGTACTGCTGAAGTCTATACAGGAATGAAACTGGGGGTAACAAAAACTCTCAAGAAAATCCCGAGAGTAGGAACTTCGCTGGTTGATACCATGCGAAAGACAAAAAGCAGTATTAAGCAGCTGATCATTCCCGGAATGCTTTTTGAGAATATGGGACTGACTTATCTGGGACCTGTGGACGGTCATAACATGCGTCAGATGATGAAACTTTTTAATGAGGCAAAGAGGGTGGAGGGACCTGTGATCGTTCATGTTCTTACCGAAAAGGGCAGGGGATATGAACCGGCGAGCAGACATCCCGACAGATTTCATGGTACAGGTCCTTTTGATATAAAAACGGGCAAACAGCTTGCAGTGAAAAAATGTCCGACATATACGGATGTTTTTGCAGACACAATGGTAGAACTTGGAAAAGCAAATCCGAAACTTGTAGGTATTACGGCTGCCATGAAAGAAGGTACAGGTCTCAGGAAATTTGAGACAAAATTCCCGGACAGGCTTTTTGATGTGGGAATTGCGGAAGAGCATGCAGTTTCTTTTGCAGCCGGACTTGCACTGGGCGGTATGGTGCCTGTGGTGGCAATTTATTCTTCCTTCCTTCAGCGTGCGGTAGATCAGATGCTTCATGATGTCTGTATGCAGAAGCTTCATGTGATTTTTGCAATAGACAGGGCAGGGCTTGTCGGTGCTGACGGTGAAACACATCAGGGCTGTTTTGATATTTCCTATCTGACAATGATGCCGAACATGACAGTGATGGCACCGAAGAACCAGTGGGAACTTTCAAGAATGCTTGAATTTGCTGTGAACTTTGACGGACCGTGTGCGATACGCTATCCAAGAGGAAGTGTATGTCAGAGTTTGAAAGAATTTGATGCACCTGTAAATTATGGCAAAAGCGAAGTGCTTTACAGAGGCAGGAAAACAGCGATACTTTCACTTGGAAGCATGACTTCTGTATGTGAACAGGTATATAAAGAAATGAAAAACAGAGGTTCTGATCCTACATTTGTGAATGTCAGATTTGCAAAACCACTGGATACAGAATTGCTCGATGAACTGGCAGCAGATCATGATCTGTTTGTCACTGTAGAAGAAAATGTCAAAAACGGTGGATTTGGAGAGCATGTGTCTTCTTACATGGAAGCATGCCATCCGGAAGTGCGGGTACTGACCATAGCTGTCTGGAACCGTTTTGTAGAGCACGGGGAAGTAGACAGCCTCAGGGCAAAAATCGGACTTTCTGCGCCGGATATTCTCAGTGCAATAGAAGAGTATGAGGAACAGAAATGAAAAAAAGACTGGATATATTAATGATGGAGCGTGCGCTGGCACCTTCCAGAGAAAAAGCAAAGGCATATATTATGGCCGGAGATGTTTATGTTGACGGACAGAAAGAAGACAAGGCGGGAACCATGTTCCAGGAAACTGTCAGGATCGAAGTAAGAGGAAATACACTTCCGTATGTAAGCAGAGGTGGTCTGAAACTGGAAAAAGCAATGAAATATTTCGGAGTTTCTCTTGATGGCAAAGTCTGCATGGATGTTGGCGCTTCTACAGGTGGATTTACAGACTGTATGCTCCAGAACGGTGCTGTAAAAGTTTATTCCATAGATGTGGGATACGGACAGCTGGACTGGGGACTTCGGAATGATCCAAGAGTTGTCTGTATGGAAAAAACCAATATACGTTATGTGCTTCCTGAGAATCTTCAGGAACCTGCAGATTTTTCTTCTATAGATGTATCGTTTATTTCTCTGACAAAAGTTCTTCTTCCTGTGAGAAACCTTCTGACAGAAGATGGAGAAATTGTCTGTCTCATCAAGCCCCAGTTTGAGGCAGGAAGAGAAAAAGTTGGCAAGAAGGGCGTTGTAAGAGATCCGGCAGTACATCTGGAAGTAATCGAGAAGGTGATAAGTTATGCCATGAGTATTGCTCTTGAGCCGAATCATCTTTCTTTTTCTCCGATCAAGGGACCGGAAGGAAATATTGAATATCTGCTTCATGTGAAAAAACGCCCGGAGGGAACAGCTGTGACTTCCTGTCTGGAGACTGATCCTGAGCAGGTGGTAAAAGAAGCCCACCAGCAGCTGGATTAGGGAAGGCGGTCAGGATGGATAAGTTTTATATTATCACTAACAGCGCAAAAGATAAAAATCAGGAATTTACAAATGAAATAGTAAAATATCTGAAAGACCACGGCAGGCAGTGTCAGGTACAGCTGGCTGAGCGCAAAAAAGAAGGCGCCTATCATTATACAAACCCGGATCTGATACCAGAAGGTACCCAGTGTCTTCTGGTACTTGGTGGAGACGGAACACTTCTTCAGGCTGCCAGAGACGTGGTGCACAGAGAAATTCCAATGCTTGGAATCAATCTGGGTACACTGGGATTTCTTGCTGAAGTTGACAGAATGTCTGTCTATCAGGCACTGGATCAGATTATGGCAGATGATTATGAGATAGAAGAACGTATGATGTTTACAGGAACTGTATGGCGGGGGGATACCATTATTGGCAGAGACGTTGCCCTTAACGATATCGTAATATGCAGGGAAGGTCCTCTGAGAGTTGTACGGTTCAAAAATTATGTAAACGATGTTTACCTGAATTCCTATAATGCTGACGGAATTATTATTTCTACACCAACAGGCTCTACAGGTTACAGTCTGTCCTGCGGTGGTCCTATTGTGGCACCAAACGGGGCAATGACTCTGATGACACCTATTGCACCGCATACACTGAATACCAGGAGTATTATTTTTCCTGCTGAAGATGTGATCACTGTAGAACTTGGTAAAGGCAGACGCCAGGATACAGAAAAAGGTCTGGCATCTTTTGATGGAGATACAGTGATACCTATGGTGACAGGTGACAGGATAGTGATCCAGAGAGCATCTGTCAGTAGCAGAATACTGAAACTGAACCATTTGAGTTTCGTAGAAGTACTCAGACAGAAAATGCATAATAATTAGGAATTGCTGTGAACGGAGTGAACAGTAACAGACATTCAGGTAATGGAGGAAGTATTTTGAAGGTTGCAAGACATGAAAAAATTATAGAACTGATTCAGCAGCACGATATTGACACGCAGGAAGAACTTGCGGCCAGACTGAATGAAGCAGGATTCAAAGTAACGCAGGCTACGGTTTCCAGGGATATCCGTGCACTTAAAATGACGAAAGTTGCCGGAAAAGACGGTAAACCTCATTATGCAATCCTTAATGGAACAACTGCAGAGCTGGGGGATAAATATACAAGAGTACTTCATGATGCTCTTACATCTATAGATGTTGGCCAGAATATGATCGTAATACGTACAGTTCCTGGAATGGCAATGGGAGTGGCAGCTGCACTGGATGCACTGAACTGGAAAGAAATACTGGGCTGTATCGCAGGAGATGATACGGTAATGTGTGTATCCAGGGATGTGGAACAGGCAAAGCTTGCGGCTGACAGGCTGAAAGGAATAGTGAAATTATGTTAGTTCATCTTCATGTAAAAAATCTTGCGCTGATACAGGATATTGAAGTGGAATTCGGACCGGGACTGAATATTCTTACAGGTGAGACCGGTGCTGGTAAATCCATTCTTCTGGGATCCATGCAGCTTATTCTGGGGGGCAGAATCGCCAGAGATATGATACGTGCAGGCGCATCGTACGCACTCGTGGAGCTGCTGTTTCAGATCGAGAATCAGAAAGCAGAAGAAAAATTAAGAGAACTTGGCATAGAAACGGAAGACGGACAGGTACTTCTAACCCGAAAAATAATGGACGGCAGAAGCATCAGCAAAATAAACGGAGAGACCTGTACGGTATCGCAGATGAAAGCGGCCGCCTCCTGTCTTCTGGATATTCACGGACAGCATGAACATCAGTCACTTCTCTATCAGGAAAAACAGCTGGAAATTCTGGACGCATACGGCAAAGATAAGATCTTCCCGCTGAAAGAGAAAGTCAGGGATGCATATGAGCAGTACCAGCAGGATCTTCGTGAACTGAAAAAACTGGATGTGGATGAAGAACAGAGAAATCGTGAAAGAGCTTTTCTCGAGTTTGAGATCAATGAGATCAGTACTGCTGCACTGATGTCCGGAGAAGATGAAAATCTTGAGAATCTGTACCGTAAGCTTGACAATGGCAAAAAGATCCTCAGTACACTACAGAGTGTCCATGAACTGACTGGATCAGATTCGGCACAGGGAGCAGGAGATTCTGTGGGAACAGCCGTGCGTGAACTCTCAAAAGTTACAGAGTTTGATTCTCAGCTGGAGAGTATGGCTGAGACGCTTCAAGAGGTGGATTCTCTTCTGAATGATTTTAACAGGGAGCTTTCTTCCTATGTGGAAGAATTGAATTTTGATGAGGAAACTTTTTTTGAGACAGAGAAACGTCTGGATCAGATTAATGGACTTAAGGCAAAATATGGACAGACAATAGAAGATATTCAGGCATATGGAAAGGCACAGCAGGAAAAACTGGAAAAAATTGACAGACATGAGGAATTTTTACAGAAGGCAAAAGCAAAAACTGAAAAAAGCCGCAGAAATCTGGAAGAAATCTCGAATAAACTGACTGAGATCAGGAAAGAATACAGCAGGACACTGACAGAAGAAATTATTCACGGACTGAAAGACCTGAATTTCCTTGATGTGAAGTTCCGTATTACTTTTTCTGAAACAAAAGATTTTACGGCAAATGGTGCAGACCAGATTGAATATGAAATTTCAACCAACCCTGGTGAATCAGTGAAGCCTCTGGGTAAGATCGTATCAGGTGGAGAACTTTCCAGAATCATGCTTGCGCTTAAAGCAATCCTTGCTGACAAAGATGAGATTGAAACGCTGATCTTTGATGAGATTGATACAGGAATCAGCGGCAGAACAGCACAGAAAGTATCCGAAAAGATGTCTGTGATCGGTAAATGTCATCAGGTGCTCTGTATTACGCATCTTCCGCAGATTGCTGCTATGGCAGATACTCATTTTGAAATAGAAAAACATCAGAAAGGGACAGAAACGATTACGGAAATCCATCCGCTTGAAGGCGAGGATTCCATAAAAGAACTGGCAAGACTTCTCGGTGGAGCTGAGATCACGGAAGCAGTGTTCCAGAATGCAAAAGAAATGAAAGAATTGGCACAGGTACAAAAAAATACAAGACTGAAATAAATGCAAATAAAGCATAATAAGAGAGGACGACCAAACAGGAAATCCTCTCTTTTTATTTTTCAATAAAAGTTCAGAACAGCAGACTGCATGTCTGTTTGGAAAGAGGGCATTTCCTTTCATACTACAAAGGAAAGGATGTGGCAGAATGAACAGAAAGAGAAAATACCGGTACTTTCTGATAGTGTTTCTGTGTCTGGATCTGATACTGATCGCAGCCTTAAGTTATCGGTATATGAATCGGAAGATTCCTGATGAAATACATGTTTCAGATAATCAGAAAGAACAGGTGCAGAAGTTACTGAAACATCCACTGCTGACTTTTGACAGATCCATAGCAGTTTCCGGTGATGGCAGTTATCTTCTGCACAGCAGAATTTTGGGTGTAGTTCCGTTTAAAGATATAAAAGTGATCCCGGAAGATGAAAAAAGTGTTTATGTCAGCGGAAATACTGTTGGAATTTATATGGAGACAGAAGGGGTGCTGGTCATTGATACAGGAGAGATTCTTTCGGAAAAAGGCACGAAAGAAAGTCCCTCAGAGAATCTTGCAAAACCGGGAGACTATATAGTGGCCTTCAACTGTCAGACTGTCAGCACAAAAAAAGAACTTATGGCTGATCTGAGAGAGACTGACGGACAGAAGATTACTCTGGAAGTTATGAGAAACGGAGAAAAGGTGCCACTGACCATTGAACCGGTAAAAGATGCCACAGGAAACTACAGACTTGGAATCTGGGTCAGAGATAATACACAGGGAATTGGGACTTTGACATATGTAGATGAAGAAGGCAGATTCGGAGCACTTGGGCATGGAATCAGTGATGTGGATACGGGAAGTCTTCTGCACATTGCCAGTGGATCCCTGTATCAGGCGGAAATACTGGGAATTCAGAAAGGAATAAGCGGAAGTCCGGGTGAACTTTCAGGACTGATACGGTATGAAACAACGAAAAAAGCCGGCTTCATAAAGAAAAACAGTGAAAAAGGAATCTACGGTCAGTTTACCGGAAGCAGCGATAAATTCAATCTGAAAAAAATGCAGGTTGCCTATAAGCAGGAACTTGAGACAGGACCGGCATCTGTGTTGTGTTGTGTGGAAGGCGAAGTAAAGGAATATGATGCCGAGATCACAAAAATAGATATGAATCATGAAGACAGTAATAAGAGCTTTGTAATAGAAATAACTGATCCGGCTCTGCTGGAAGCTACAGGAGGAATCATTCAGGGAATGAGCGGAAGCCCGGTGATTCAGAATGGAAAATTCGCAGGCGCAGTTACACATGTTTTTGTACAGGACGCCGCAGGCGGTTATGGGATATTTGCAGAGACAATGCTGGAGAATGAAGAGGGATAAAGTAAAAAATGATAATGCAGAGAGGCCTGCAGAATGTTGAAGAATAAAGGAAAATAAACTTTTTTTCGGAAGAAGAAAGTCGCTAAACGTCGATTCGGGACGAACGAAAATCAGCCATTATCCCCTGTTTCGGCTTGATTTCGCAGGCGGCCATCCACTATAATATTTCTGTTGTACGGAGGCGAACATTGTGGGCCCATTGCCCTGTGCATAAAGAAACATTGGTTACTGTGAACGGATCGGAAAGTAACAAACATCATACAGTTGCTGTCGTAATTATGCGGTAACTGTATACATATGTGGTGGTTAGAGGAGGAGACGGGCTTCATGGAAAAATTAAATGTGGCTATTGCTGATGATAATGAAAAAATGGTTGAAATTCTGGGCCGTATGATAGAGGAAGATAAAGATCTGACACTGGTTGGCAAAGCACGTAATGGAGAAGAAATATGCAATATCATCAGGGAAAAAGAACCGGATGTAGTTGTACTGGATATTATTATGCCGAAGATGGATGGTCTGACAGTAATGGAAAAATGCAGTCACGACCATAATATCAGAAAACACCCTGCTTTTATCATAGTTTCTGCTGTTGGACAGGAACGGATAACAGAAGATGCATTTAATCTGGGAGCAGATTATTATATGCTGAAACCGTTTGATAATCAGGTACTTCTCAACAGAATCAAACACAGCAGGCGCGGGACGGAGCGGAGGATGAGAGAACCTGTTCATCAGGTTGCGAGAGAAGAAACGGCATCTTATGGAACACATAATCTTGAGGCAGATGTAACGAATATCATACATGAAATTGGCGTACCTGCTCATATAAAGGGATATCAGTATCTGAGAGACGCAATTATTCTTGCAGTAAATGATATGGAAATGCTGAATTCCATCACCAAAATTCTGTATCCGACAATCGCCAAGAAACATCAGACAACACCCAGCCGTGTGGAAAGAGCAATCCGTCATGCAATAGAAGTTGCATGGAGCAGAGGAAAGATGGATACAATAGATGCTCTTTTTGGATACACCGTCAGTACAGGAAAAGGAAAACCGACGAATTCAGAGTTTATTGCACTGATCGCAGATAAAATTCGTCTGGAATATAAAAAACAGTCTTTGCAATAGGTGCTTTTTAGGTTATAATGTACAAAAGAACCAACACGGAAGGGGAGATTTATCGATGAAAAGAATTTTATTCGCAACATCAGAGGCAGTACCATTTATAAAGACAGGCGGACTTGCAGACGTAGCCGGTGCACTTCCGAAATGCTTTGATAAACGGTATTTTGATGTTCGTGTCATACTTCCGAAATATGCCTGTATGAAACAGGAATGGAAAGACAAAATGGAATATATAACTCATTTTTATATGGATCTGGGTTATAAGAACTGCTATGTGGGAATCATGCATCTCGAATATGAGGGGATTCATTTTTATTTCATAGATAATGAATACTATTTCAGCGGACCGAAACCATATGACAGCGCTCCGTGGGATCTTGAGAAATTTGCATTCTTTTCCAAGGCAGTATTATCAGTACTTCCGGTTATCGGATTCCGTCCGGACGTTATTCACTGCCATGACTGGCAGACAGGTCTTGTTCCTGTTTATCTGCATGATTCTTTCCAGCAGAATGAATTTTTCTGGGGAATCAAGACAATCATGACAATCCATAACCTGAAATTCCAGGGAGTATGGGATGTGAAGACTGTTCAGGATATTACAGGACTTTCCGATTATTATTTTGCACCGGACAAGCTGGAAGCCTACAAAGATGCCAACTTCCTGAAAGGCGGCATCGTATTCGCAGATGCTGTTACTACTGTAAGTAATACTTATGCGGAAGAAATCAAAACACCGTTCTATGGAGAACGCCTGGACGGACTTCTCTGTGCACGTTCCCATGATCTTCGTGGTATCGTAAACGGTATTGATTATGATGTGTTTAATCCTGAGACAGACAAATGCATCACACAGAACTATAATGCAACTACTTTCCGCAAGGAAAAAATCAAAAATAAGACTCAGCTTCAGAGAGATCTTGGACTCAATGAAGATCCGAAAGCTATGCTTATCGGAATCGTATCCCGTCTTACAGACCAGAAGGGATTTGATCTGATTGCATACATAATGGATGAGCTGTGTCAGGATGCGGTGCAGATCGTAGTTCTCGGTACAGGAGAAGAAAGATATGAAAACATGTTCCGTCATTTTGACTGGAAATATCATGGCAAGGTATCTGCACAGATCTATTATGATGAACCGCTTTCACACAGAATTTATGCAGCGTCAGATGCATTCCTGATGCCGTCGCTTTTTGAACCATGCGGATTGAGCCAGCTCATGAGCCTGAGATACGGTACTCTTCCAATCGTTCGTGAGACAGGCGGCCTGAAAGATACTGTAGAGCCATATAATGAATATGAAGGCACAGGAACAGGATTCAGTTTCACAAATTACAATGCGCATGAAATGCTTGCTACGATCCGTAATGCCGAGCGTATTTTCTATGATAAGAAACGTGAGTGGAACAAGATGGTGGATCGTGCCATGGCAGCTGATTTCTCATGGAGTCATTCTGCAAAACAGTATGAGGAAATGTACAACTGGCTGATCGGAGATAAATAAATATCTGAATCAAATGTAATAATAACATGAACAGGAGAGGACGCTGTCGAAACAGTGTCCTCTTTTCCGTTTTATGACAGGAAAAGTCGAAAAGTTATGCTTGACTTTAATGGGATTTTATAATAGCATGTAATAAGAAAACACGAACATAGGTTTGGTAAATAAAGAATACGGATAAGGAGAAATATAGATATGATCAACGAAGAGAAACAGAAAGCACTGGAAGCGGCTCTCGGACATATTGAGAAACAGTATGGCAAGGGATCAGTTATGAAACTGGGAGATTCCAGTTCACATATGCAGGTAGAGGCAATCCCTACAGGATCACTGGGACTGGATATTGCTCTTGGTGTAGGCGGCGTTCCCAAGGGAAGAATCATTGAGATCTACGGACCTGAATCCAGTGGTAAGACGACTGTAGCACTTCATATGGTATCCGAAGTACAGAAACGGGGCGGGATTGCAGGATTTATTGATGCAGAGCATGCTCTTGACCCGGTATATGCCAAGAATATAGGAGTTGATATTGATAACCTTTACATCTCACAGCCTGACAACGGAGAGCAGGCGCTTGAGATCACAGAGACTATGGTACGATCCGGAGCAGTAGATATTGTAATTGTAGACTCTGTAGCAGCACTTGTACCGAAAGCTGAGATCGAGGGAGATATGGGTGACAGCCATGTAGGACTTCATGCCAGACTGATGTCCCAGGCTCTGAGAAAACTTACAGCAGCCATCAGCAGATCCAACTGTGTTGTTATCTTTATCAATCAGCTTCGTGAGAAGGTCGGTGTTATGTTTGGCAATCCGGAGACGACTACAGGTGGACGTGCATTAAAATTCTACGCATCTGTACGCCTTGATGTAAGAAGAACAGAAACTCTGAAACAGGGCGGTGAGATGGTTGGTAACCACACTAAGGTGAAAGTTGTCAAGAATAAGGTGGCTCCACCGTTCAAACAGGCAGAATTTGATATCATGTTCGGGACTGGTATTTCCAGAGAAGGTGAGATCCTTGATCTTGCAGCAGAATGTAATGTCGTGAACAAGAGTGGTGCATGGTATTCCTATAATGGAGAGAGAATCGGACAGGGACGTGAGAATGTCAAAGTTTTCCTTAAAGAACATCCGGAAATCCGTGATGAGATTGAGAAAAAAGTAAGAATCCAGTATCATCTTCTTCCGGAAGAAGAAGGAGCAGAAACACCGGTGGCTGTTCCGGAAAATGATACAGAGAAGCAGGAGTAAATATCTGAATCATGGTGAATGGTTACGGAGAAGAGAGAGAAGCACGCAGGAAAGCACTCAGATTGCTGGAACATATGGACCGTACCGAAAAGGGGCTTCGGGACAAACTTATACAGAGCGGATTTTCCGAAACAGTGTCTGAAGATGCAATTGCCTATGTAAAAGATTACGGTTACATAAATGACCAGAGATATGCATTCAATTATATCATGTACAGGATTCACAGCAAAAGCCGCCAGAAGCTGTTTCAGGAACTTCAGCAGAAGGGAATTTCCACTCAGCTGATCCAGGCTGCCTGGGAGGAAGCTTCTGAACTGGAAGAACCGGACGAACACACTCTTCTCAGGGAAACCATACAGAAGAAATGCGAACCAGGAACTGCATTGGATGACGGAGCACTGCGCAGACTGTACGGATTCCTGCAGAGACGTGGCTTCCGCACGGGCGATATTGCTTCTGCACTGGAAGAACTGAATATTACACGAGGCAACTACAGCGAACAATAGTTTATTTCCCCAAAATTATATATAGTAAAGGTATGTCAGTCTCCCGAAAAATCAGAAAACATTATTCGTGAGATTTGTTTTCATGATTTTGCAGGAGGCGTCAAATTAAGTTCTTTTATAGTCCCGTTCACTTTTTTACAGTTCTTTTTGTAAAAAACTACAGTATCTTTTTGGGTAGAAAAACTTGACATAATTATCAAAAACAGCTAAACTTGTATTGTTGTATTTGTACAATGAAAACTAAATAAGGAGGTGCTCCTGTGACAATCACAAGTGTTTTTGTTGCAATTGTCGCTGTAGTGGTCGCACTGCTTATTGCGGTTCCTGTTACTTGCAAGGTTGCTGTTGGCAATAAAGCGAAAAAAGATGCTGAAGTTGTCGGCACAGCAGAAGACAGAGCAAGAAGCATCATAGATGAAGCTTTGAAAAATGCTGAAACAAAGAAACGTGAAGCTTTGTTGGAAGTAAAGGAAGAATCTCTCCGAACAAAAAATGAACTGGAGAAAGAAACCAAGGAACGTAGAAATGAACTGCAGAAATATGAAAGACGTGTTTTATCCAAAGAGGAATCTGTAGATAAAAAGGCAGATGCAGTTGAGAAGCGTGAGGCAGAGTGCACAGCAAAAATTGCTGAGTTGCAAAAGAGAGAAAAGAAAGTAGATGAACTTGAGGAAAAAGGAGTACAGGAACTGGAAAGAATTTCCGGTCTGACCTCCGACCAGGCAAAAGACGAGTTACTCAAAAGTGTAGAAGACGATGTAAAAGTAGATGTTGCACGACTTTACAAAGAACTTGAGAACAGAGCAAAAGAAGAAGCTGGTAAGAAAGCCAAGGAATACGTGGTAAATGCCATTCAGAAATGCGCAGTAGACCATGTGGCAGAAACCACAATCTCCGTTGTTCAGCTTCCAAGTGATGAAATGAAAGGTCGAATCATCGGACGAGAGGGACGTAATATCCGTACTCTTGAAACACTGACTGGTGTAGATCTCATTATTGATGATACACCGGAAGCAGTTGTACTTTCTGCATTTGATCCTATCAGACGAGAAGTAGCAAGGGTTGCCCTTGAGAAACTGATCGTTGATGGACGTATCCATCCTGCCAGAATTGAAGAAATGGTAGAAAAGGCCCAGAAAGAAGTAGAAGCGCAGATTCGCGAAGATGGTGAAAATGCAGCAATGGATGTCGGGGTTCATGGCATTCATCCTGAACTACTTAAACTTCTTGGACGTATGAAATTCCGTTCAAGCTACGGACAGAATGCATTGAAACATTCAATTGAAGTAGCACAGCTTTCAGGAATTCTTGCAGGTGAAATTGGCGTAGATGTACGTATGGCCAAGCGTGCAGGTTTACTTCACGATATTGGCAAATCTATCGACCACGAAGTAGAGGGTTCTCATATTCAGATTGGTGTGGATCTTTGTAAGAAATTCAAGGAATCTGCAGTGGTTATCAATACTGTTGCATCCCATCATGGCGACTGTGAACCAGAATCTTTGGTTGCATGTATTGTTCAGGCTGCAGATGCAATCTCCGCAGCAAGACCAGGTGCAAGAAGAGAAACTCTTGAAACTTATACAAATCGTTTGAAACAGTTGGAAGACATTACCAATGAATTCAAGGGAGTAGAAAAGTCCTTTGCTATTCAGGCAGGCAGGGAAATCCGTGTAATGGTAGTACCGGAACACGTAACAGATGCTGATATGGTTCTGCTGGCAAGAGATATTGCAAAACAGATTGAAGCTGAACTGGAATATCCGGGACAGATTAAAGTAAATGTGATAAGAGAAAGCAGAGCAGTTGATTATGCGAAATAATATAAAACCGTGTGGAAGAAATTCCATACGGTTTTTCGCATTCATGAACCGAAAAAGAAAAAAAGTTCTAATTACTGCATATCACCCGTAGACTGTACAGGGTGAGTAAATGCAGAATAAGAAATATAAAAATAGAAGTTTTCCGGCATATGGACTGTTATGGTTGGGAATATTAGTGGGAACACTGGTTCCAAATATTATATGGAAAATCGAGTGGCATCAGAAAGCAGCGGCAGCCATGTATCTTCTGGGAACTTTTTCAGGGAAAAACATAGACAGAATTGAGTATCTGCAGCAGGTTGTGAAAATGCGTGGCGGATTTTTTGTAATGGCAACAGTATGTGGAGTATCGATTTTCGGGGTGCCTTTTGCTGTTCTGGCAATGATACTTACAGGTGTGAAGATAGGAATGCTTCTTACAATGTCGCTTCTGGAATTTGGAGTAAATGGAGGCCTTACAGGAGTCGGACTTCTGTTTCCACAGTATTTGGTATATATTCCTCTAAGCACATATTTACTCGGACTTGTATACAGACAATCTTATATCATATGGAACAATCCCTCAGATACATTAAAAGAAATGAAACGTTATTTTTTACAGATACTGATATGTGCCGGAATTATGACGGTAGGAATATTACTGGAAGTATACTGTAATCCGGCGGTAGCAGAGCTGGTGCTCAGGAATGTATTTTAACCGAATCAAGGAAGTCCCCTGCTTCAATTGCGAATATCCGCTTGACCCAAGTCTGGTATGAAAGGTAACAAAGTTTTTGATGGCTGAATATAAAAACAGATTGATTTTACACTAAATCGAACGTATAATACATATACGTTTTATGGGAATATGCAGAGGATGGGAAGAAAATGGAACGAGAAATTACGAATCTGATCATGTATCTGAGAGAAAGAAAAAATATATCTCAGAATACAGAAGTGTCTTACGAACGGGATCTGATGAAACTGGTCAGATATCTTAAGGAGCAGAAACTTAACAACTGGTCAGCTATTACCAGTGCAGATCTTAAAGGATATCTGAATTATATGAAAACAGAAAATCTGGCTTCATCTACTATATCAAGAAATATCGCATCAATAAAGGCATTATTTCATTACCTTGAAAGAACAGACAAAATCAATGAAGATCCGTCAGAGAATCTGAAAGCTCCTAAAATAGAAAAACAGCCGCCGGAAATACTGACAGTACAGGAGGTTGACCGTCTTTTGAAACAACCGGATGTAAAAACGGCCAAAGGACTCAGAGATGCAGCAATGCTGGAACTCCTCTATGCGACAGGGATGCGGGTAAGCGAACTGATTCATCTTCAGCTTTCTGATTTGAATCTTAGATTTGGATATGTGATCTGTCATGACAGTGACAGGGAAAGAGTAATACCAATCGGAAATACCAGTAAGAATGTACTCTCAGAATATATGGAACATGGAAGAGTGTATTTTGTCAGATCAGACAGTGAAAGATCTCTGTTTACTAACTGTTCTGGAAAAAGTATGAGCCGTCAGGGGTTCTGGAAAATATTGAAAAAATATGCCAGCGATGCCGGGATTACGGGAGATATAACGCCACATATGCTGAGACATTCCTTTGCAGTACACATGCTCCGGAACGGGGCAGATATAAAAAGTGTTCAGGAAATGCTGGGACATTCGGATATTTCTTCTACACAGATATATCTTGCAGAAAATGTTTCAAAAATGCGGGACGTTTATATGAAAGCACATCCCCGCCACTGAAATCAGTATTATATCAGATGTGAGATGACTCCCACCTCTTTAGGCGGCGAGGAGCAAATTAGTATCAGTGGTGGGAGTCAATCCCCCATCTGACATAGCCTCCGGCAGGATTGCAGAGATGCGCAAAAGAAATATGTCATGCTTTGCATGACGCGCATCTCGCAGCAAGAATGCCTCGGCGTTCTTGAAAACAACAGCAAAAAGCCGCCTGATTTTCCGCAGACAGAAACTGCAGAATGATATGCCCCTTGTCAAGTAGACAGGTGAAATATCTAAAGATAAGCGACAAAAATACCTACATTTCATTTTGGAGTGTAGGTATTTTTATGCACACCATTTCTCTTTATATTTTTTAATTCGTTTGTTTTCTGGAATAGGATATTCTACTGGTATGTCAGATTTCAGTGCTTCTTGACGTACTTCTAGGGGTGTTTTGTAGCAATACCTATCCTGTGGACGTTCTTCGCTATAAAATCTTATATAATCCTTTATTGCAAATCTTAATGAGGATTCATCAGTTATTTCGTACATCTGATACATTTCTGCTTTGATAATTCCCCAGAAACCTTCTGTTGGTCCATTATCAATACAATGTCCAACCCGAGACATGGATTGTCTCATTTCTTGTTTTACAAGTTTCTTTTTAAACATTTTGCTGGTATACTGGAATCCCCGATCTGAATGAAAAATCGGCTTTGCACAGGGGTTCAACGCAATTGCCTTATCAAAGGTTTTAAATACTAATTTATTATCATTTCTGGCACTAACAGCATATGACACAGGATATCTATCATACAGATCTATAATGGCACTTAAATACAACTTCTTTTTTTCACCTGGCACTTTAAATTCAGTCACATCAGTAGCCCATTTTTGATTGGGTGCAGTTGCGTAAAAATCTCTTTGTAATATATTTTGTGTTGTTTCATCTGCATTGGCATTCCTATATTTTTTCTTCTTTTTTCGTATAACGGAATGGATTCCCAGTTTTTTCATAATTCTGTGAACTCTATTTTTGCTGTACTTTGTTTGATTAAAATGATTGATCCAAGAAGTCATTCTCCGATACCCTAAGATATGACTAAAGCGTTCATCATACTCCTTAATGAGCTCTGCAAGTTTGATGTTTTCCATTTCCTCCTCAGGTGTTTCACGGTGTAGCCATTTATAATAAGCAGCTCTTGCGACCTCCAAATGTTTACACATCCATCCAATACTCCAGTTTTTCTCTGTATAAAAATATTCTATCGCAAGATATTTTGATTCATGACGAATCTTACCCAGCCTCACATCCTTTCGAAGTCTTTCACTTTTTTTAACAATTCAACAACCATATCCTTTTCTTCCAGCTGACGCTTTAGTCGTAAGTTTTCACGTCTCAAACGTTCTAATTCATCTACTTCATCATCTGTTTTACGTTGACCGCGTCTGTCAGTTAATCCGGATTCCCCATCACTATCATATTTCTTTACCCAAGAATAGACCTGACTGTAAGAAACATTGAATTTTGTAGCTGTATTCTTATAGTCACGATTATGGTTGATGCAATAATTAACGATTTCTTTTCGTTCCTCAAGTGTTGTTTTTCTTCGTGCCTCTGCCATATAGAACTCCCGTTTTGGATTATAATCCTTGAACTCTCTATTGGCATTATACACCTTAATCCAACTTCGCAAAACAGAACGACTAGATATTGCATATTTAGCGATGATATCGTCAACAGTCCCTTCTCCATTTAGAACTGCTTCTACGCATCGGAGTTTAAATTCCTTTGAATAAGTTCTATTTCTATTCGATGGATGATAAAATGCAGCTATCCCATGAATTTGATATTCATTAATCCATCCTTTTAGTGTTGAATATCCTATACTGTATTTATCAGCAAGGAACTGAATAGAACCTATACCATCCAGATATTCCTGCGATACTTTAGCTCTAAACTCAGGTGAATGTTTTGATTTTGGCATAAAAAATACCTCCAAAGTAACAGATTTTTATATTTAATCTGTCTACTTTAGAGGTATCATATCAGAAGATCAGGCGGCTTTTTGTGTTTATTGTTACTGTGAACAGTTACTGTTTATCAGCACATTTCAGCGATGGTATAAAGCAATTTTTCAGATTCGTCCCATCCAAGACAAGGGTCAGTAATGGACTTTCCATAAATATGATTACCACCAATTTTTTGATTGCCAGGTTCAATATAACTTTCAATCATAAAACCTTTGACCAGTTTATGGAGTTCAGGATCGACCAGACGGCTATGAAGAACTTCTTTGGCAATACGTACCTGCTGTTCGTACTGTTTGTTGGAGTTGGAGTGATTAGTGTCAACTATTACTGCAGGATTCTGCAGATTTTTTTCCTGATATTTTTCCCAGAGAAGTCGAAGATCTTCGTAATGATAATTCGGGATAGCTTCTCCGTGTTTGTTGACAGCACCTCTGAGAATGGTATGAGCCAGAGGGTTTCCTGTTGTTTCTACTTCCCAGCTTCTGTATATAAATCGATGTGAAGCCTGAGCTGCAACAACTGAATTAAGCATAACACTGTAATCACCACTGGTAGGGTTTTTCATACCTGCCGGTACATCCATGCCACTGACCGTGAGACGATGCTGCTGGTCTTCAACAGAACGTGCACCTACTGCGACATAAGAAAGAATATCGGACAGATAACGATAGTTTTCAGGATAAAGCATTTCATCAGCACAGGTAAAACCACTTTCCTGGATTGCATGAATATGCATTTTGCGGATTGCAACAAGACCTGCGAGAAGGTCAGGTGCTTTTTCTGGATCGGGCTGGTGAACCATTCCTTTGTATCCCTCACCTGTAGTTCTTGGTTTGTTGGTATATACTCGTGGAATGATCAGTACTTTGTCAGCAATTTTGTCCTGAACAGTGCGCAGACGCTGCAGATAATCAATTACAGCTTCTTCATTGTCGGCAGAACATGGACCGATGATCGCTAAAAATTTATCTGATTTTCCAGTAAAGACATCGCGGATTTCCTGATCTCTTTTGTCTTTGAGTGCCTGAATTTCAGCGTCGATCGGATATTCATTGCGAATTTCTGCCGGGCTGGGTAATTTTTTCATAAATGTAAATCCCATACTTCCTCCTCTTAACCTGATGTTGTGTTACTGTCTGTTAAGTACACAGCAACACCGTCAGGATTTACGTTTCGTAAATGTTTCTCACCGGCTTATTATAAACGATTCAGAAGCCCTTGTCGAGTGATTTAGTGCATAAATATGAAGGAGGCTCAAAAGCATTTCACTGAAGAGAAAACCATAAAGATATCCCCGCATACCAGTCAGGGGAATAACAAAAAATACGCATGAAATCCGGCACAGTATACCAATACTGTTATGGAGAAGACAGCGTCCTGCTTTTCCAAGTCCATGAAGTATGGCGGAAAGCGCAGTGTTCATGTAAAGAAAGGGACAGATAAAAGCCAGTGTCTGTATGTAAATCCCGGAGGTGCTGCTGTGAAAAAGAAAACAGCCCATAAAAGAACCAAAGATGAAGAAAAAAATACAGCAGAAAACTCCGATCAGTGCACAGCTTCGGCAGGTCTGGCCGATGATCCACCGGATTTTTCGATTGTTCCCAAGAGCCTGCATTTCAGAAACAGAAGGCATCAGCATAAGAGCAGCAGAGTTTGTAAGCGCAGTGGGAAACATGATGAGTGGCAGGGCCATGCCGGCAAAGATTCCATATATACTTAAAGAATCAGCATGGGACAGCCCGAACATACGGAGGCGCTGTGGAATCAGTATAGTTTCGATGCTTCCGAGAAGTGTGATAAGAAGACGGTTAAGAGTCATAGGAAAAGCTGTGACAGATATTTCCTGCATGACCGGGAAGATTTTTACAGCGGAAAAATAATATTTGAATCCTCTGAGTCGAATACTGATATAAAGGAGAGAGAAAAGAGCAGCAACAAGTTCAGAGCAGAGCGATCCTCCGACAGCAACAGAAGCATTTACCGTAATACCACGGGAAACTGCAATCTGACAGAAAAGCCAGGAGCTTCCAACGCGTACAAACTGTTCCAGGAGCTGCGTGAAAGCAGGAAATTCTGCTTTTCCAAGTGCGAGACAGTAACTGTTTGCACAGCTGTGCAAAGATGCAAATGGGAAACAGAAACAAAGGATTTTTATCAGAGGCGCAGTGGAAGATTCCTTGAGGATTTTTATCGAAAAAAAATCGGCATATCGAAAAAGAAGAAAAGAAAAAAGACAGGAAAGTATAAAGGCAGTGGATGTGCCTGCGAGGAAAAATGTTCCGGCTTCCTTTTCTTTCCTGACAGCAAGACGGGCGGAAATAAGCCTTGACAGAGCTGTCTGGATACCGATGGTTGTAAGTGAAAGAATCAGACTCTGGAGCGGAAAAGTAAGCTGATAAAGCCCAATGCCCTGTGCACCAATAGTATGAGAAAGGAATATTCTGTAAAAGAAGCCTATAATCCGACTGATGAATCCTGCACTGGTAAGGAGAAATGTCCCCCTGAGAAAATTTTTTTTCGACATAGAGCTCATCTCGTGTTTTTTTAGCAGTATATGCGCAAAACTGCCTTGACAGAACAGAGGGATTCTGATAAAGTAAGTTTTGGAAATCCGACGAAAACACTAGGAATTAAAGAGGTGAGTGGATGAAACTGTCAACAAGAGCAAGATACGGACTGAAAGCATTGGTAGATCTGGGTCTTCACTGTGAGACAGAAGCTGTTTCCATTCAGAGTATTTCAGACAGACAGGGAATTTCCGTCAGCTATCTGGAACAGTTAATGGCGAAACTGAAAAAAGCCGGCCTGGTAGAGAGCACCAGAGGAGCGTGCGGTGGATACAGACTTGGTCGTCCGGCGGAAGAAATTTCAGTAGGAGACGTCTTAAGAGTTCTGGAAGGCAGTCTTGAAGCAGCACAGTGTTCAGGCATGGATGCTGAACAGAGTTGTGAACGGAAGGATATCTGTGTTACAAAATATGTATGGAAACGAATCAATGACAGTATCACAGAGGCAGTTGATACCATGATGTTGAGTCAGTTGATAGAAGAAAGCCGGAAAAAACAACAGGAAAGAGTATAATTATATCATTATTTCAGGAGGACAAAGAAATGAAGAAATTAATTTATCTGGATAATGCAGCTACAACAAAAACAGCACCGGAAGTTGTGGAAGCTATGATTCCGTATTTTTCAGAATATTATGGAAATCCCTCCAGCGTTTATGATCTGGCAGGTAAGAGTAAAGAAGCAATCACAGAAGGAAGACAGAAGATTGCAGATGCCCTTAATGCAAAAAGAGAAGAAATCTATTTCACAGCAGGTGGAAGCGAAGCTGACAACTGGGCACTGAAAGCTACTTTTGAAGCATACAAATCAAAAGGTAATCACATTATTACAACAAAGATTGAACATCATGCTATCCTCCATACATGTGAATATCTGGAAAAAGAAAGAGGAGCACGTATCACTTATGTTGATGTAGATGAGAACGGTGTTGTAAAACTTGATGAACTGGAAAAAGCAATCACACCGGAGACAATTCTTATTTCTGTTATGTTTGCAAATAATGAGATTGGTACGATCCAGCCTATTAAAGAAATCGGAAGAATTGCAAAGGAACATGGAATTCTTTTCCATACAGATGCAGTTCAGGCGTTTGGTCAGGTACCGATTGATGTAGATGAATTGAATATTGATATGCTCAGTTCCAGTGGACACAAGCTGAACGGACCTAAGGGTATTGGTTTCCTTTATATCCGTAAGGGCGTTAAAATCAAATCTTTCGTTCATGGAGGAGCTCAGGAGCGTAAACGTCGTGCAGGTACAGAAAATGTTCCTGGAATCGTAGGATATGGCGTAGCTACAGAACGTGCAGTAAAATCTATGAAAGAACGTACTGCAAAGGAAATCGAACTGCGTGATCATCTGATTCACAGAATTGAAACAGAAATTCCATATGTAAAAGTAAACGGTGACCGTGTTAAGAGACTTCCTAATAACGTAAACGTCAGCTTCCAGTTTGTAGAAGGTGAATCTCTTCTTCTGATGCTGGATGGAAACGGAATCTGCGCATCCAGCGGATCTGCATGTACTTCAGGATCTCTTGATCCGTCTCATGTACTTCTTGCAATCGGACTGCCTCATGAAATCGCACACGGTTCTCTGAGAATGACTCTGAGTGAAGAAACAACAAAAGAAGATATTGATTTTACAGTTGATAAATTAAAAGAGATCGTACAGTATCTGAGAAATATGTCTCCGCTGTATGAGGATTTCATCAAAAAACAGAAATAATCATTAAGCTGAATAATAACAGTTGAATACTTAAGAATAAACAGTAATACAGGAGGAATTTGAAATGTATAGTGAAAAAGTAATGGATCATTTTCAGCATCCGAGAAATGTAGGAGAAATTGAAAACGCAAGTGGAGTAGGAACAGTTGGAAATGCTAAATGTGGTGATATCATGAGAATGTTCCTTGATATTGATGATAAAACACATATCATTAAAGAATGTAAATTCAAAACATTTGGCTGTGGTGCAGCAGTTGCAACCAGCAGTATGGCAACTGAAATGGTAAAAGGAAAAACTATCGAAGAAGCTATGCAGATTACAAACAAGGCAGTTATGGAAGCTCTTGACGGACTTCCTCCGGTAAAAGTTCACTGTTCTCTGCTGGCAGAGGAAGCAATCCATGCAGCTCTGTGGGATTATGCAGAAAAACATGGAATCAAAATCGAAGGACTGTCAAAACCGAAGTCTGATATCAGTGAAGGCGAAGAAGAGGAAGAATATTAAAATACTCTGAATAGCAGCAATATTAATCACTAATAATCGAGAGGTGAAAGATTGACAGGACTTACAGACGAACAGGTAAGGGAAAGAGTAGAAGAAGGAAAAGTCAATGCGGACGAAAATCCGAATACCAGAACCTATAAGCAGATCGTCAGAGAAAATACGTTGACCTTTTTCAACTTTCTGAACCTGGTGCTTCTGGTTTTGGTATTATTTGTAGGCTCATACAAAAATGCGTTTTTTGTATGTATTATCATTATAAATACTTTGATAGGCATTGCACAGGAGATAAGGGCAAAAATCACTATAGACAAGCTTGCAATCCTTACAGCCAAGAAATCAGTCGTGATCAGAGAGGGACAGAAATGGACAGTCCCGACAGAGGAACTGGTAATTGATGACATTGTCTGTCTCAGAACCGGTGATCAGGTACCGGCAGATGTGAGAATTCTCGAAGGCGGTGTTGAAGTAAACGAATCTCTGCTTACAGGAGAATCAGACAATCTTCCCAAAAATGAAGGAGATGAACTTTTTTCCGGAAGTTTTGTAACTTCAGGGGAAGCCTGCTGTCAGATCATTCATGTAGGCAAAGATAATTATGCGTCTCAGATTACAAGTGAGGCAAAGGAATTTAAACGTCATAATTCAGAACTTAAAAATTCTCTGAATGCAATACTGAAAGTAATCAGTGTGATAATTGTTCCTTTGGGAGCGCTGCTGTTTTATAAACAATATTATCTTGCCGGTGACAGTTTTCGCGATTCAATAGTCAGCATGGTTGCCGGTGTTCTTGGAATGATTCCTGAAGGACTGGTGCTTCTTACAAGTGTTGCACTGACACTGGGAGCACTTGTACTTGCAAATAAAAAAACACTTGTACAGGAACTGTATTGTATAGAAACGCTTGCCAGAGTAGATACATTGTGCCTGGATAAAACAGGAACAATTACCGAGGGAACCATGTGTGTGGAAGGTGTGGAGTCCTGGAATGGAGAAACAGCAGAATCTGAGCAGCTTATTGCAGCGGAGGAAAATCCTGAGACAGCCGAAACTGACGGAAAAACAGTACCAGAAGAACAGGTGGAGTCACTGGCAGATGAAGAAAATCTGAAACTGATTGAAACTTGTATGTGCAATCTAATGTATGTGCTTAAAGATGAAAATGCAACAGCAGATGCGCTTCGGAAACGTTTCCCGGCAAGTCAGAGCTTTACACTGGATCATGTAATTCCATTTTCTTCAGACCGTAAATACAGCGGAGCAGTTTTTGAAGAAACGGGCACCTGCCTTTTTGGAGCAGTACAGTTTCTTTTTCCTGAAGGACAGGAAGAACTGGCTGAATATTGCAGGGGATTTGCAGAGGAAGGCCTCAGAGTTCTTGTCCTTGCTCAGAGCCCAAACAGGGCAGAGAGCACAGAAATTCCCGAAGACCTTGAGCCGGTGGGTATCCTGCTTCTGACTGATGTTATTCGTGAGGAGGCACCGGATACACTGAAATTCTTTGACAGTCAGGAAGTTGACCTGAAAGTTATTTCCGGCGATGATCCTGCAACTGTTGCGGCAATCGCCAGACGTGCAGGACTTAAGAATGCAGATAACTATGTTGATGCAACGACTCTCCAGACACCGGAAGATATTGCAGATGCTGTTTCCGTATACAGCGTTTTCGGACGTGTGACTCCTCAGCAGAAAAAAGAAATGGTACAGGCACTTAAGGCACAGGGACATACTGTTGCAATGACCGGAGACGGTGTAAATGATGTTCTGGCATTGAAAGAAGCTGACTGCAGTATTGCAATGGCACAGGGAAGTGATGCCGCCAAGAATATAGCAAATGTAGTGCTTCTGGATTCGAATTTTGCTTCTATGCCTCATATTGTAAATCAGGGTAGAAGAGTGGTGAATAATATCAGGACAGCTGCATCAATGTTCCTGATCAAAACAATGTTTTCGGTAATGTTGTCTCTTCTGACGATCTTCTTCGGAGATTCTTATCCGTTTGAGCCGATCCAGATGTCTCTGATCAGTGCCTGCGCGGTTGGTATTCCTACATTTTTACTTGCACAGGAGAACAACTATGAAAAGATTGACCATACATTCCTGCGGCATGTATTTCTGAATGCTTTTCCTGCGGCAATAACGATCAGTTCCTGTGTTTTTGCAGTAATGCTGGTCTGCCAGAATGTATATCATTCCAATGCCATGCTGAATACAGCATGCGTGCTTGTAACAGGCTGGAACTATATGGCAGCACTGAAAACGGTTTATGCACCGCTCAACAGATACAGAAAGATCGTTATTTATGGAATGCAGTTTATTTTCTTTGCGGCGGCAGTGATTTTCCAGAAGCTTCTGTCCCTTGGTTCACTGGATTTCGGAATGATCATTCTTGTATTTATCCTGATGACCTTTGCACCGGTACTTATAGATGTGATAACAGGATGGATCAGGGAAATTTATGCGAAGTCTCTGGACAAAGAGACGCCTGGACTTTTTAACACAGTGCTGTTAAAACTTAAACTGAAATAAAAGATTTATATAAAGAACAGATTCAGCTGGGAAACCGTTTGAATCTGTTTTTTTTACGTGCATGACTGTGATGAATTTATTGATTTTGAAGAGCTGAAACTGTATAATGGACGTATATTTGTGATATTAGGGGAGGGGATAGTATGGAAGATGCGGAATATCTGAGAAAACAGGGAGTAGAATGCCTTGAAAAAGCAGCCGGATTTTTCAGAAGGGCAGGTCTGACTGAAACAGACGAAAATACCTGTGCCATGCTTGAGGCGATTGACAGATATCTGTCATCAGGAAAACAGCCCCTCAGTAATGAACAGAAAGCGGTCAGGATGCCCAGAAATCTTTTTATCATCAATGATGAAGAAGTGCATGGACGTAAAGAGGTGCGGAGTTATAATGGTGCTACAATAGAAGAAATATGTCAGAGATTTCTGTTTTACAGAGAGAACCAGAATGTAAATAATGGACAGAAGAATAAAGATAAACTTGTGGAAATGTTAAGGATTTCTCCAGAGGACAAGATTTATCTGCTTCACGATGACACTCTTTTAAATACCGGTAAAAATGGTTTTGCTATTACTGACAGAGGAATGTATGTAAAAGAACTCATGGAAAAACCGCAGTTTATGTCGTGGGAAGATTTCAGAGAATGTACAGAACTTGGAAGAGACGGTTCTTCGTTGAAGGCAGATGGAAAAAGTATTATCTATATGTCCGGTACAGAACAGGCACTGCAGCTGGAGGTAATGCTTGCAGCGATACACTGGTGTCTGAACTGAAATTTATATCAGATGTGAGATGATTCCCGGATCATACAGCCCTGTTGCTGTATGAATCCGGGAATTTTATGTGTTGTCGGTTATTATTTATTTCTGTACAGCCAGCAGAAGCCAAATGCAGGAATCTGTACACCTTTGGCTTCCAGTTCTTTGCCGGAGATAAGATCAGTGTATGTTCCGTCATGTTCATCAATCCACGCAACACCGTCATTTTCGGAGAAGTTAAAAATTCCAATGAATTTTTCATCATCGTTTTCACGTACAATGGCAAGAATTGATTTGTTCCAGGTTTCAATTGTGTGGAATGCTACATCACTGTTGAACACACTGTGGCAGGCACGGATCTGTTCCAGTTTGCCAAGCGCAGGGAAAAGTTTACCCTGCACGGTATCAGGATTGTGGCGGTTCTCTGTCAGTTCCCAATGGAAATCTCCTCTGTGAAGATTTCGGGAATCGGCAGATTTATCCGGATCATCTTTATAAGTATAGTCATTTACCTGTCCAATTTCATCACCACTGTAGATGACAGGAATACCAGACTGGGAAAGCATAAATGCATGAAGTGTGATATCATAGCGTACTGCCCGGTCAATACCTTCCTGATTGCCCTCGAATCCGAAACGTTCAATACCGCAGAGAGAAGCAGTTGTTCCACAGAGTCTGGCGTCACCGAGACGCGGATCATCATTGTAAAGCTCACCACGTGCGAAAGAATCCGGATATTTGCCTGTAAGAAAATCATTCAGATATTTTTTATGCGGCACTTCCTGAATTCCAAAATTTGCAAGGTAATCATAGTCCAGTCCCCAGCCGATGTCATCATGGCAGCGGAGATAATTCTGGAAAACATAGTCGTGAGGAAGTTCCGAAAGAATATCAATCTGGCGTCTGAGCAGAGAAACATCTCTGGTAGCTACAGTATGCCATGTACTTGCCATGGTTGTTACATTATAAAGAAGATGACATTCTGGTTTCTCACCGGTACCAAAATACGGAACGACTTTATCAGGAGCCATAACAACCTCGCCGAGAAGAAGAACACCAGGACACACAATCTCAGTGATCATACGCATGATACGTACGATCGTATGTACCTGTGGAAGATTTCGACAGGTAGTGCCAAGCTGCTTCCAGATATACGGTACAGCATCCAGACGAACGATATCAACGCCCTGATTAGCAAGATAGAGCATATTAAAGATCATTTCGTTCAGGACTATCGGATTGCGGTAATTCAGATCCCACTGGTATGGATAAAAAGTAGTCATAACATGTTTATGAATATCTTCCTGCCAGGTGAAATTGCCGGGGGCTGTTGTCGGAAATACTTCCGGGCAGGTTTGTTCATACATGGAAGGAATATCAAAGTTATCAAAGAAGAAATAACGATCCTGATATTCTTTTTCGCCATTGCGGGCACGTTTTGCCCATTCATGGTCTTCGGAAGTATGGTTCATGACAAAATCAAGGCAGACACTGATACCACGTTTATGGCATTCGGAAGTGAGATGCGCAAAATCATCCATTGTACCAAGATCTTTCCGAATCATACGGAAGTCGGATACAGCATATCCGCCATCACTTCGACCTTTTGGTGTTTCCAGAAGGGGCATGAGATGAAGATAATTTACATTGCATTCCTGAATATAGTCAAGTCTGGATTCCAGCCCGGAAAGATTACCGGAGAAAGCATCGACATACATCATCATTCCTGTGAGATCGTTGTGCTTGAACCATCCGGGAGATTTTTCGCGGCGAATGTCAGAGGCTTTAAGTTCGTTATCTCTCATGTCGTAGAACTTTTTGAGAACTTTCAGAAGGTCATTCAAATGTGTGGTGACATAAGGATTATCCTGATAAAGTTCACAGTAAAGCCATTTCAGTTCATCAAGATGATGGGAAAGTCGTTCTTTATAAATTCCATCATCATTTCGTACAGGAATTTCAGGTACAGGAGAAGCTGCCTCGACTCTTGGTGCCTCGACTTTTCTGGTTTCAACTTTAACAGGCTCGATTTTTCTGGTTTCAACTTTAACAGGCTCGATTTTTTTGGTTTCAACTTTAACAGGTTCGACTTTTCTGGTTTCAACTTTAACAGGTTCGACTTTTTTAGTTTCGACTTTAAGCGGTTCGATTTTTTTGGTTTCGACTTTAAGGGCTTCTTTTTTCTGTGTTTCGATTCTTGCGGAAGCGGCGCGGGCTGCTTCTCTTTTTTTCTGAAGGCGTTTTTTGGCCATAATAAATCCTCCTTTTGATAACTGGAACTGATGAAAACAGAGCTGGCAGTTATCATATTAGCAGTTATAATTTTATGAATTCAGGTTTACGGTCTTTGAAAGTTGTGTAATAACGAAAACCGCAGTCCTTAAGTATATTGTATGCCTTATCAAAAGCGTAGGCGACTTTGTCTGGTGTGTGTGCATCCGCACCAATGGTAATGATCTCTCCGCCAAGCTGGTGATAGCGTTTCAGTACTGCACGGCATGGATTCGGCTCACCGAGACCATAGTGGAAACCACCGGTATTTAATTCAATACCGCAGCCCTTTGAGATGACAGTCCGGAGAATCTCATCGAGAATATCCTGGTATCGGCTGTATGAATATTCACGGTTCTGGTTGGGACCGTAACGGACAACATAATCGATATGCCCATATACATCCATTTCGGAAAAAGCTGCCAGATTTTCGAGAATAGATTCAAAATATTCCATATAGCATTCGGATTCTCTGCGGCCTTCAAAGAAATTAGGATAGTAGGGATCAGCACCATGGACGATGTGTGAGGAGCCGATGACAAAATCAAAAGGAAATTTCTTAAGCAGGCTGTGAAAATAATCACCGAGATGCGGCTGGAGTCCAAGCTCGATTCCGAAGCGGAGATCAAGTTCGGAATGGTATTTCTGACGCAGTTCCTGAAGTTTCTGATAATAGGCGGGTATATCAAGTGAAAAATCAATTTTTTCAGGTGTATCCGGATAATCAGGATCCAGATGTTCGGTAAAACAGATACCGGAGAGTCCCTGTTCAATGGATTTCCTTATCATATCCTCCATGGGAGTGGGAGAGTCTACAGAGAAAGATGAATGCATATGACAGTCCCATAAGAGCTGATCAGACATGAAGTGAACCTCCTTTTTTATGATTGAACCGGATAAATGTCCGGCACCATTATTATAGCATGAATAATCAATCTGTGCCATATCTGCTGGAGCATTATACCCCATATTCTGGAAAGTGGTAAAAGATAATTCTGAGGAAATTAATAAAATTTATAAAATGGTCTTGAATTTTTGTATAAGATTCGATACAATATGCAATAGGTTGACGTTTCTTTAACAAACAACGAAACGCCATATCAACCATTTAATTCATAGGAGGAATTTATCATGGCAGTAAAAGTTGCAATCAATGGATTTGGCCGTATCGGTCGTCTGGCATTCCGTCAGATGTTTGGAGCAGAAGGATTTGAAATCGTTGCAATCAACGACCTTACTTCCCCGAAAATGCTGGCTCACTTATTAAAATATGACTCAACTCAGGGAAGATATGCTCTGTGTGACAAAGTTGTTGCAGGAGAAGATTCCATCACAGTTGACGGAAAAGAAATCAAAATCTATGCAAAAGCTAACGCTGCAGAACTTCCTTGGGGAGAAATCGGTGTAGATGTTGTTCTTGAGTGTACTGGATTCTATACATCCAAAGACAAAGCTCAGGCTCATATCGATGCAGGTGCTAAACATGTTGTTATTTCCGCTCCGGCTGGAAACGACCTTAAAACAATCGTTTACAATGTAAACCATGAAGGTCTTACAAACGAAGATAAAATCATCTCCGCAGCTTCCTGTACTACAAACTGCCTTGCACCAATGGCTAAGGCTCTTAATGATCTTGCACCGATCAAATCCGGTATCATGTGCACAATTCACGCTTACACAGGCGATCAGATGACACTTGACGGACCGCAGAGAAAAGGCGATCTGAGAAGATCCCGTGCAGCTGCAGTTAACATCGTTCCTAACAGCACAGGTGCTGCAAAAGCAATCGGTCTTGTTATTCCGGAACTGAACGGAAAACTTATCGGATCCGCACAGCGTGTTCCAACCCCTACAGGTTCTACAACAATCCTTACAGCAGTTGTTGAAGGAAATGTTACAAAAGAACAGATCAACGCAGCTATGAAAGCAGCTTCTAACGAATCCTTCGGATACAACGAAGATGAAATCGTTTCCAGCGATATCGTTGGTATGACTTATGGTTCTCTGTTCGATTCCACACAGACAATGGTTCTGCCACTGGAAAACGGAACAACAGAGGTACAGGTTGTTTCATGGTATGACAACGAAAACTCCTACACAAGCCAGATGGTTCGTACAATCAAACACTTTGGCAAACTGCTTGGAGCATAATTCAGCCTGTTATTCAGAGTAGATATATTTACTGTAACAGAACAGTGAAGCTATAGACTCAGTGAGGGTCCGGTCTGATTTGGACCGGACCCATTTTTGTATAAAATTCGGAGGTAGTACTAAAATGGGATTAAATAAAAAATCTGTTGATGATATCAATGTAAAAGGCCTGAGAACACTGGTAAGATGCGACTTTAACGTACCGCTGAAAGATGGAAAGATCACAGATGAAAACCGTCTTGTAGCAGCACTTCCTACAATTAAGAAACTGGTAGCTGATGGCGGAAAGATCATTCTCTGCTCTCACCTTGGCAAACCGAAGGGAGAACCAAAACCGGAACTTTCTCTTGCACCTGTAGCTGTCCGCCTTTCCGAACTCCTGGGACAGGAAGTTAAATTTGTTCCAAGTCCGGTTGTTGTTGATGATAAAGTAAGAGCAGCAGTAGCTGAAATGAAAGACGGAGATATCATTCTCCTTGAAAATACACGTTATCGTGCAGAAGAAACAAAGAACGGCGAAGCATTCAGCAAAGACCTTGCATCTCTTGCAGATGTATTTGTAAATGATGCTTTCGGAACTGCTCACAGAGCACACTGCTCCAATGTTGGTGTTACACAGTTTGTTGATACAGCAGTTGTTGGATATCTTATGCAGAAAGAAATTAATTTCCTTGGAAATGCTGTAGAAAATCCTGTAAGACCTTTCGTAGCAATCCTTGGCGGTGCAAAAGTTGCAGATAAACTGAATGTTATTTCCAACCTTCTTGAAAAATGCGATACACTTATCATCGGTGGTGGTATGGCATACACATTCCTGAAAGCTCAGGGCAAAGAAATCGGTAAATCTCTGGTAGATGATTCCAAGATTGACTATTGCAAGGAAATGATGGAAAAAGCTGAAAAACTTGGCAAGAAACTTCTTCTTCCGGTTGATACAACTATCGCAGCAGATTTCCCGAACCCGATCGATGCAGAAATCGAAGTATCCTGTGTATCTGTAGATGAAATTCCGGCAGATATGGAAGGTATGGATATCGGACCTAAGACAGCAGAACTTTATGCAGATGCTGTTAAAACCGCAAAAACAGTTGTATGGAACGGACCGATGGGTGTATTCGAGAACCCGATCCTTGCAAAGGGAACAATCGCTGTAGCAAAAGCTCTTGCAGAAACAGATGCTACAACAATCATCGGTGGTGGTGATTCCGCAGCAGCAGTAAACCAGCTTGGATTTGGTGATAAGATGAGCCATATCTCTACTGGTGGCGGAGCTTCCCTGGAATTCCTTGAAGGTAAGGAGTTGCCTGGAGTAGCAGCAGCTAACGATAAATAAGCAGTGTATATAATCCACAATCACTGTTTCTTTGCAGTGACAGGCAATGTATTTATATTGCGATAAAAACATAAGCTTATTGTTTGCTAGGTAAAGAAACAATTTATAAATAAATTATTTATATAGGAGAATATTAAAATGGCAAGAAAGAAAATTATCGCTGGAAACTGGAAAATGAACATGACTCCAAGCGAAGCAGTTAAATTAGTAGAAACTCTGAAACCACTTGTACAGAACGACGAAGTTGACGTTGTTTTCGGTGTTCCGGCTATCGACATCGTTCCTGTTGTTGAAGCCTGCAAAGGTACAAACATCGCAGTTGCAGCTGAGAACATGTACTTTGAAGAAAAAGGTGCTTACACAGGTGAGATCGCTCCGGCAATGCTGGTAGATGCTGGTGTTAAATACGTCATCCTTGGACATTCCGAAAGAAGAGATTACTTCGGAGAAACAAGCGAAGATGTTAACAAGAAAGTCCTGAAAGCATTTGAACATGGTATCACACCTATCATGTGCTGTGGAGAATCTCTGGAGCAGAGAGAGCAGGGAATTACTATGGACTGGATCCGTCAGCAGGTTAAAGTTGGTCTTCAGAACGTAACAGCTGAGCAGGCTAAGACAATGGTTATCGCTTACGAACCAATCTGGGCTATCGGAACAGGAAAAACAGCTACAAGCGAACAGGCACAGGAAATCTGCAAAGGAATCCGTGACTGTGTAGCAGAAATCTATGATACAGATACAGCAGAAGCTATCCGCATTCAGTACGGTGGATCTGTAAATGCAGGAAATGCAGCAGAACTGTTTGCAATGGGCGATATCGACGGTGGTCTTGTTGGTGGTGCAAGCCTTAAACCAGACTTCGGAAAGATCGTTAACTACAAATAATTTTGCATAGTTTTTGCACATATATATGAGTTTTAATACCATCAGATGAGAAATCAGGAGATATTGCCTAAAAAATCATCTGGTGGTATTTTTTTACTTTTTACTTTACTTGACAAAAGTCTGTTTGTGCCATACTATAAAAAAATAGTGGAAAAAATTTCCATATTTAACAGAGACGAGGAGAAAGGAGCCATTCCATATGGAGAAAAAAGTTATACGAGCTGCCCTTCTGGGCCTTGGAACAGTAGGAACAGGCGTTTATAAAGTACTGAAAGCGAAGAAAGAAGAAATGCTTCCGAAACTTGGAAGTGAGATAGAAATCAAAAAGATTCTGGTTCGTAATCTTGAAAAAGCAGCAGCAAAGGTTGATAATCCATCAGTTTTAACTAATCAGTGGGAAGATATTGTCGGAGATCCGGATATAGATATTGTGATCGAACTGATCGGTGGAATTGAACCTGCAAAGAGCTATATTCTTGCTGCATTAAATGCCGGTAAGCATGTAGTTTCTGCCAATAAAGACCTGATTGCAGTTCATGGTAAAGAACTTCTGGATGCTGCTGAAGCCAACCATGTGGATTTCCTTTTTGAAGCAGCTGTAGCTGGAGGAATTCCGATTATCCGACCGCTGAAAGAATGTCTGGCAGGAAACCATATGACGGAAGTTATGGGAATTGTCAATGGAACAACAAACTTTATTCTTACCAAAATGACACAGGATGGAATGGAATTCAAAGATGCCCTTGCTCTTGCAACTGAACTTGGTTATGCAGAGGCAGATCCGACAGCAGATATTGAAGGGCTGGATGCGGGACGTAAAGTGGCTATTCTTGCATCTGTAGCGTTTAACTCCCGTGTTGTATTTGATGACGTATATATAGAAGGAATTACCAAAATCACTGCAAAAGATATCAGATATGCAAAAGAAATGGGGTCAGACATAAAACTTCTCGGAGTTGCAAATAATACAGAAGACGGCATTGAAG
Source organism: Blautia sp. HCP28S3_G10 (assembly GCF_052065235.1). Classification (NCBI taxonomy): domain Bacteria; kingdom Bacillati; phylum Bacillota; class Clostridia; order Lachnospirales; family Lachnospiraceae; genus Blautia; species Blautia sp. HCP28S3_G10. The sequence goes on from NZ_JBQHUL010000002.1 coordinate 83,047, forward strand.
CATATGTGTGCCCGATGCTTATCCCGAGCAGCCACCCGCTGGCATCTGTAAATGATTCTTATAACGCAGTATTTGTTCACGGTGATGCAGTGGAGAATGCTATGTTCTACGGACGTGGGGCAGGCGAACTTCCGACTGCAAGTGCTGTCGTGGGTGATGTGTTTGAAATTGCACGCAATATCAGAAACAACTGCTGTGCACGAATCGGATGTACCTGTTACAAAGAGCTTCCGGTGAAAAAAATGGCAGATACGCATAATCGTTACTTTATGAGACTTCTTGTTGAGAACCGTTGCGGCGTTCTGGCTGAAATGACAGCAGTATTTGCAAAATATCATGTAAGTGTTGAGCAGATTATTCAGAAATCTTCAAAACATCAGGACTGTGCAGAGGTTGTTGTTATCACTGCGAAAGTTCGTGAAGGAGACTTCCGTACAGCAATGGAGGAACTGAGAGGAAGAAGTTCCGTTCGTCAGATTTCCAGTATGCTGCGTGTTTATGGTGAGTAAATAATAAGTGACATCTGATTCCCGGGAGGAGAATTCTATGGGAAATATTATGGATTATATTAAATGGCGTGGAGACCTTGATTTTTCTACATCACCGTTTAATGAAGTGGATAATCTGATTCTGTCATTACTGGCGTATGTAGATCTTGACGGGATTTCAGTGGCTGCAGGACAGAAAGGTGCAGAAATCAGAAATATTGTGGATGAATTTCTGAAACTTCACTCAGAAGAAGAACTGAAAAGAGACAAATCATTTATCCGCTTTGCGCCTTTTATGATGATGGATATGGCAGAATCAGAACGGTCGGGAATTGCGTGATCCGTAATTATGTAAATGAGATTGCAACAGAAGAAGAACTGCAGTTTGCGGCAATGGAAATATTGCTTGACGATGGGACTTCGTACATTGCATTTCGGGGAACAGATGATACGGTCATTGGCTGGAAAGAAGATTTTAATCTGAGTATCGGTGTAATTCCGGCACAGAAACGTGCGGTTGAATATGTGCGCAAGGTTTCGGCCGGTTCGGACCGTTTTCTGCGAATCGGAGGTCATTCAAAAGGTGGAAATCTGGCAGTTTATGGTGCTGTCATGTGTGAGGAGGCATATGACAGGATTCTTGAGGTGTACACAAATGACGGTCCTGGATTTGACCTGGAATTTCAGAAGCTGGCCGAAACAAAAGGAATGCTTTCGAAGATTACAAGAATAATTCCGGAACATTCTATCATAGGCACGCTGCTGGAACACAGGAAAGAACCGGTGATCGTTGCCAGTTCCAATAAAGGACTGCTTCAGCATGACGGATTTTCGTGGGAAGTTGTGGGGCCGTCATTTGTGCACCGTGACAGCCTGGAAAAAAGTGCACAGGTGTTCATTGATGTCCTTTATAAGTGGATAGATGGAAAAGATATTGAGCAGAGAAAACTTCTCATTGAGGATCTTTTTTCCACGATACAGGCTTCAGGAAGTGAAAATATAAGCGAGGTGCAGAGCGGCGGGCTCCGGAGTTTTACTGCGATGCTGAAACGCATGGAGAAATTTGCACCGGAATCACGGGGGATGGTGCGGGAACTGATCGCTGCACTTTTTTCCGGCTGGCTGGAGCAGTTGCAGGCAGATACAAGGGAGAAAATTCCATTTTTTTTATAACTTCATTTAGGAGAAAATCCTTGAAAAATTTCTGATTTTTGATACTATATAATAGATAAAAAGTTAACAATAGATAAAGGAGAATATTATGAGTAAAAAACCAACCGTTTTAATGATCCTGGATGGTTATGGACTGAATGACAGACATGAGGGTAATGCAATTTATGAAGCAAAGACTCCTGTCATGGATAAATTAATGGCTGAATATCCTTTTGTTAAAGGAAATGCCAGCGGACTTGCAGTAGGGCTTCCTGACGGACAGATGGGTAACTCTGAAGTCGGTCATATGAACATGGGGGCAGGCCGTATCGTATATCAGGAACTCACCAGAATTACAAAAGAAATCAATGATGGAGATTTCTTTAAGAATGAAGCTCTTCTTGCTGCAATGAAGAATGCAAAAGAAAATGATTCCGCAATTCACTTTATGGGACTTGTTTCTGATGGTGGTGTGCACAGCCATAACACACATATTTATGCACTTCTTGAGATGGCTAAGAGAGAAGGACTCAAGAAAGTTTATGTACACTGCTTCCTGGACGGACGTGACACACCTCCTGCTTCCGGAAAAGAATTTGTACAGGAACTTGTTGATAAGATGAAAGAAATCGGTGTTGGTGAGGTAGGTGTGATCTCCGGTCGTTATTATGCAATGGACAGAGATAACCGCTGGGATCGTGTTGAACTTGCTTATAATGCACTTACTAAAGGTGAAGGCGTTAAAGCAACAGACCCTGTTGAAGCAGTACAGGCTTCTTATGATAATGATAAGACAGATGAATTTGTACTTCCTACAGTAATTGAAAAAGACGGCAAACCGGTTGCAACAGTTCAGGATAAAGATTCTGTTGTCTTCTTTAACTTCCGTCCTGACCGTGCACGTGAGATCACAAGAGCGTTCTGTGATGATGATTTCAAGGGATTTGCACGTGAGAAGAGACTGGATCTCACATACGTATGTTTCACAGAGTATGATGAGACAATCCCGCACAAACTGGTTGCATTCCACAAAGTCCAGCTTCACAATACATTTGGTGAATATCTTGCAGCACATGATATGACTCAGGTACGTATTGCAGAAACTGAAAAATATGCACATGTTACTTTCTTCTTCAATGGTGGAGTGGAAGAGCCGAACAAGGGTGAGGAAAGAATCCTTGTAAAATCTCCTAAGGTTGCCACCTATGATCTTCAGCCTGAGATGAGTGCACCGGAAGTTTGTGAGAAACTTGTTGAGGCAATCAAATCTGATAAATATGATGTTATCATCATCAACTTCGCTAACCCGGATATGGTAGGTCATACAGGTGTGGAAGCAGCAGCAGTAAAAGCTATCGAGACTGTAGATGAATGTGTTGGAAAGGCTGTTGAGGCACTGAAAGAAGCAGACGGACAGATGTTTATCTGTGCAGACCACGGAAATGCAGAACAGCTGATCGATTATGAGACAGGAGAACCATGGACTGCTCATACAACAAATCCTGTTCCGTTTATTCTTGTAAATGCAGATCCGAAATATACTCTGAAAGAGAATGGTTGTCTTGCTGATATCATTCCTACACTGATCGAACTTATGGGAATGGAAAAACCTGTGGAAATGACAGGAGAAAGCCTTCTGATCGAAAAATAATATCAGATGTGAGATGACTCCCACCTTTTTAGGTGGCGAGGAGCAAATTAGTATCAGTGGTGGGAGTCAATCCCCCATCTGATATAGCCTCCGGCAGGATTGCAGAGATGCGCAAAAGAAATATGTCATGCTTTGCATGACGCGCATCTCGCAGCAAGAATGCTGAGGCATTCTTGAATTGAATTATCAGGCCTCCGGCTGCAGTGTCTGCCGGGGGCCTGAATTTTGTATGAAACTTCAAAAAAAGAAACAAATTAAGATGCAAAAAACTGGAAGTATGTTATAATGGAAAAGCCAGATACTAATGAAGTATAAAATATATGATTATGATTCATATGTTTTCAGGAGAATATATAAATGCATAATAAAAAAATAAAAGGCAGAGACTTCCAGGGTGAGGGCACACAGGGAGACAATACAGATATTGAAGACAAGATCAATGCTGCCATGGATAATATTATTGAGGAAGAAGCACCGGAGGAAGAACAGCCGGTAAGGCGCAAATCAAAATCGGCAAGACCGGGACCGGTAATATATGTACCTATGGATGACCTTGACGAGGAAATGCAGGTTCCGACGGGAAGACCACGCAGGAAACTTAAATTCAAAGGTCTCCGTATCATGGGGCTTCTGGTACTTATGCTGATCGTTGTAGCGGGCTGTGCATATGGAGCAGCGACGTATTATTTTTCAGACCGATTTTTTGAAGGAACCTGGATCAATGGTGTCAACTGTTCTTTTAAGACTCCGTATGAAGTAGAACAGCTTCTTGCTAAAAATGTAGAAAACTATTCCATAGAAATATCCTCCAGAAATCTTGCACCACAGACAATTCAGGGCAGTCAGATCGATTATCAGTATGTGTCCAGTGGAGAGGTGCTTGCACTTCTGAAACAGCAGAAGCCGTATGAATGGATAAAGGGATATTACGAACAGAAAAATTATACAGTATCCGAGAAGAGTGCCTACAATAAAACGCTTCTTCAGGAGCAAGTCAAGTCACTGGACTGTGCAAAAGAAGAAAATCAGACAGCACCGGAGAATGCATATGTTGCATTTCAGGATAATCAATTTGTGATTGTTCCGGAGACAGAGGGAAGCAAACTTGATATCAAGGCTGCTTACAGGATTCTTGATGATGCAGTGGCACAGAGCGCAACATCTGTTGATTTCAGTAATTCACCGGAAGCGTATGTTTCCGCTGATGTCACACAGGATGATCCGGCTCTCCAGTCAGCGCTTGAAGCATGTAATAACTATACAAGAGCAAGTATTACTTATACATTTGGAGACCAGACAGTAACACTGGATGGCAATACGATTAAAGACTGGCTTCAGTTTGACGAAAAGGGTCAGCTTATATATGATGATAACTCTTTCCAGCAGCATATTGCCGATTATGTGGCTCAGCTGGCTGCAACTTATGATACAGTGGGAACAGAAAGAGAATTCTATACGACAAGCGGAAGAACTGTTTATGTATCAAGTTCCATTTATGGCTGGAAGATCGATCAGGCAGCAGAGGCAGCAGAACTCAGTCAGGAGATACAGTCAGGAGCACAGACAACGAGACAGCCGGTATATGCACAGACAGCTAATTCCTATGGTGTGAATGATCTGGGAAGTACTTATATAGAAGTGGATCTGAGTAATCAGCATATGTATTATTACCAGGACGGAGCAATGATCTTTGACTCCGATTTTGTATCAGGTAATATGAGTTATGCTGACAGACAGACGCATGCAGGTATTTTTACACTGTATTATAAAAAGAGTCCGGATGTACTGAGAGGTACACAGAAACCGGATGGAACTTACGAGTACGAACAAGAAGTTCAGTACTGGATGCCATTTGATGGCGGAATTGGATTCCATGATGCACCATGGAGAGATGGTTTTGGAGGAGACATTTATCTGACAAGTGGTTCTCATGGCTGTATCAATCTTCCTCCTGACAGTGCGGCAGCACTTTATAGTATCATTCAGTACAATGTACCGATCGTATGTTTCTACTAAAGAAAAAGAGAGGACAATATTAATGAGCAGAGAGTTTGATTTTTTACTTGCCGGAGCAGCGCTGATCGTTGGAATCATGATGTTGACAGGTCATGGCGATATTTTTATGAAAGGTGGCAATACCCAGCTGCGTAAACAGAAATATGACGAAGAAAAAATGGCAAAGGGCTCTGGTATTTCACTGATCATTATCGGGATTGCTACAGCAATTGATTCTTATACGACAGGTTTGCCTGCAAAGATCATTTATATCGTGGTTTTGCTGGCTGCTATAATCTGGCTGATTTTATTCATTAAAAATAAATGCCAGAAGAATAATTAAATAAAACAATACAAAAGCACGGAAATGGTCAATACTGACCGGAATCCGTGCTTTTGTTTGCATAATATTAAAGTGACAGAGCTGTAAGATCTATGGGGCTTGCGATAATGGCGTCTGGTTCTGGAACTTTACCGAAGCCATAAGAGGCAAACACAAATGGTACATCAGCCTGACGGCAGGCGAGAAAATCACCGTAGGTATCACCGACATAAACAGGATCTTTCAGGTTATTACGGCTGGCAATCAGAGAAATATTACTTCCCTTGTCGAGTCCGTTGTCTCCGTTGCAGAGATGATCGCGGAAATATTTTCCAAATCCTGTCGTTTCCAGAAATACTTCAATATATCCCGCCTGCGAATTGCTGACAATATAAAGAGGATATCTGGAAGAAAGAATTGAGAGAGTTTTTTCAAGCTCAGGATACAACGGTGCGCATTTCTTAAGCAGAGCACGGTGTTCTGCCTGGCAGCATTCATCAATCAGTCTGAGCTGTTCGGCTTTTGTGCGTTCAGGGAAAATCTGGCTGGCAATATCCGGAAGCGGCTGGCCGAACATGGAAACAAGTTGATCAGAAGTAATAGTTATATTCATATGCTCAGTTTCCTGAAGATATTCAGTCCAGGCTCTGGCTGTGATTTCTGTAGAGTTCCAAAGTGTACCGTCCACATCAAAAATAATACTGTCCATAAAATGGTCCTCTTTCTGTTATTTATTATTAGCTGTAACTGGTTACCATTCTAAATGTGTAAACGGAAAAAATCAACTGCCATTTGATAAAAAGAGGCAGGTATGTTATACTATGAACACTTGAATTGCAGGAGCACAATATGAAATATAATAATATTCTGAAGGCAGAATTCCGCGACAGACCCAATCGTTTTATTGCACATGTGGAACTTCATGGGCATATCGAAACGGTTCATGTAAAAAACACCGGCAGATGCAGGGAACTTCTTGTTCCGGGTTGTCAGGTCATGCTGGAAGAGAGCGGAAACCCTGCCCGCAAAACCAGGTATGACCTGGTCAGTGTATGTAAAAACGGCAGATGGATCAATATGGATTCACAGGCACCCAACCAGGCAGCTGCTGAATGGGTGCAGGGAGGAGGACTTTTCCCGGAGGAAGTAACTGTATACAGAGAACGTAAATATGGAAACTCCCGTTTTGATCTGTATGTGGAGTCTCCGGAGAGAAAAGCTTTTATAGAAGTAAAAGGAGTAACACTGGAAGAAGATAACATTGCCATGTTTCCTGATGCGCCGACAGAGAGAGGTGTAAAACATGTAGAAGAGCTTATAAAATGCATGCAGGACGGATATGAGGCATATCTTCTGCTGGTCATTCAGATGAGGGGAATACAGCTTTTCAGGCCAAACTGGGATACACATTATAAGTTCGGAGAGGTTCTTGTAAATGCTCAGAAAGCCGGGGTGAAGATTCTAGCATATGACTGCCTGATCGGAGATGATTTTATGGAGATACAGGATCCGGTGCCGCTGGATCTGACAGAACCCGTAACAGAAGCTGTGGAAACAGAGACACCGGATCTGTCTCCGAAAGCATCGAAGACAGATCTGCCCGGTGAGATTGTAAACCCGCTGGTTGACTGGTACAGAAAGAATAAACGGATTCTCCCATGGAGAGATAAGGATAATGCCTATTATACCTGGATATCAGAGATTATGCTGCAGCAGACCAGAGTAGAGGCAGTAAAGCCATATTTTTTGCGTTTCATAAAGGAACTGCCGGATATTCAGGCACTTGCCTGCTGTCCTGAAGAGAAACTGATGAAATTATGGGAAGGACTTGGCTATTATAATCGTGTTCGAAATATGCAGAAAGCTGCCATTCAGATAATGGAAGAATATGACGGAAAGATTCCGGATTCATATGAAAAAATTCTTTCACTGAAGGGAATCGGCAATTATACTGCCGGTGCAATCGCATCTATCGCATATGGAATACCGGTGCCTGCTGTAGATGGCAACGTTCTTCGGGTAGTTTCAAGAATCGAAGAAAATCCGGAAGACATCATGAAACAGTCTGTCCGGCATAAAACAGAGAATAATCTGAAAGTGATTATGCCAGAGGACTGCCCTGGTGATTTTAATCAGGCGCTGATGGAGCTTGGAGCTGTTGTCTGTGTGCCAAACGGACAGCCGAAGTGCGAAGAATGTCCGGCTGCTTTCTGCTGTAAGGCATTTATACATGGAACAATTGAGCAATTTCCGGTAAAAGCACCAAAGAAAGCACGCAAAGCAGAAAACCGTACTGTACTTGTCATACAGGATGGAAATTACACGGCAATAAGAAAACGCCCGGGAAAGGGGCTTTTGGCAGGGCTGTATGAACTTCCGAATATTAAAGGCCATCTGAAACAGGAAGAAGTTCTCGAAAAGGTCAGAAGTCTTAATCTGGATCCTCTGTATATAGAGCCGCTTCCTGAGGCGAAACATATTTTTTCTCATATTGAGTGGCGTATGACCGGTTACAGAATCCGTGTGGCTGCTCTGGAAAAAAGAAATACAAAAGATCTTATATTTGCTGACAGAAAGGAATCTGACAAAAAGTATGCGATTCCGTCAGCATTTAATGCGTATATTAAGTACATGAAGGAGGAAACAGTCAAATGAAACTGTTAAGTATTGCAATTCCCTGCTATAACTCAGAGACATATATGGAAAAATGCATCGAGTCACTTCTTGTCGGAGGAGAAGAGGTGGAGATTCTGGTAGTAGATGACGGTTCTTCTGACCGCACAGCAGAGATTGCAGATTCCTATGCAGAAAAATATCCCACCATTGTTAAAGCAGTACATCAGGAAAATGGAGGTCACGGAGAAGCGGTAAATGCAGGTATACGTAATGCTACAGGTCTTTATTTCAAGGTTGTAGACAGTGATGACTGGGTAAATAAGGAAGCATATGAACAGATTCTGAAAACTCTGGAAGAACTGATCCGCGGACCAAAGACAGTCGATCTTCTGATCAGCAACTTTGTATATGAAAAACAGGGAGTTGCACGCAAAAAAGTTATGCAGTACCGTAACTGTCTGCCGATAAATGAAATTTTCAGCTGGGACAGTGTGCATATGTCCAGAGGAAAATATCTTCTCATGCATTCCATGATCTACCGTACAAAACTCCTTCAGGACTGTGGATTAGAGCTGCCGAAACATACTTTTTATGTGGATAACCTTTTTGCATTTGAACCACTCCCTTATGTAAAGAACATGTATTACCTTGATGTGAACTTTTATCGTTATTTTATCGGACGTGATGATCAGTCTGTAAATGAAAAGGTCATGATCAAAAGAATTGACCAGCAGATACGTGTCAATAAGCTCATGGCTGATGTGTTCCATAAATGCCAGTTTGATAATAAATACTGCAAAAAATATATGCTCAGCTATCTGGATATTATCACAACAGTATCCTCTATCATGCTTGTACGTGCAGGCACAAAAGAAGCACTGGATAAGAAAAAAGAATTACTGGAATATATCCGGGAGCAGGATCGCTGGCTGTACCGCAAACTTCGTTACAGTCTTCTTGGAAGAGCAGCTAACCTTCCGGGAAAAGGTGGACGTAAGATGTTTGTAGCAGCTTACAAAGTATGCCAAAAATTTTACGGATTTAACTAAAATTAAAAGACTTTCGCTGTTTCGTGAATGTTCATGAAACGGCGAGAGTCTTTTTTGTGGCAGGTTCTCTGTATGAAAATATACTGTAACTGTTCAGTAATTATAATGGAAGGAATATGGAGAGTTTCTGCGGCTCGACAGAAACAGAAAATGATTTATGTATACCGCCGGACTCTCCGTCTTTGTGTACAGGAAGAGCCACCTTGCTGTTAACAGTAATATTTTTGCACTGGAAAATATGGATCCCTTTAAATATAGTGTGTTTTCCGAAGAATGCAGTAGGAAGACACAGAAGGACTTTGAATTTAGGAAGACTGTCAACAACTATCACGTCCAGTATACCATCGGAAGGTGAGGCTTTTGGACAGAATTTAAATCCCCCTCCCTCATATTTCTGATTCATGACAGCAACGAAATATACTTTTGAAAAGGATTCATTTCTGCCGTCCATATCCAGTGTTACAGGAGATGGTGTCAGAAAGAGAAGCTGTTTCAGCGCAACAAAAAGATAAACAAGTTTACCGAGTCCTATTTTGTTGAGGACTTTTTTCATAGGAGTAATTCCCACTTCATGGCAGACAGCAGCATCAAATCCGATGCCGCAGCTGATTGCAAAACGGCTGCGGTCATTTTTGTATGTGATAAACGGAATATCGATATCTGAGATTTTGTGTCCGGAGAGAATGATATCCAGAGCTTCGGCCGGATCCTGTGGAAGTTTCATGCTGCGGCAGAAATCATTACCGGAACCGGTCGGGATATATCCGAACCGGACAGATGAGAGATCCTTTATGCCAGTCAGGACTTCCTGTATGGTGCCGTCTCCACCTACGGCAATAAGATTGACAGGTGAACCAGCCTGGGAAGTAATCTCTTCAGAAATGGATATTGCATGACCACGATACGATGTAAAGTACGCTTTATAGGATACTTTCTTCCGGTCAAGGATGTTCTGAAGCTGCTTCCAGATTTCAGCACCTTTTCCGGAGCGGGAATTGGGATTTATAATAAAATAGTACATAAAAATTCCTCCTGATGTATGAAGGCTGTAGCTGATTGCAGCCTGTAACATACCCATCATATCATTGACAGAACAGATTTACAATCTATACTTTACGAAGATTTAACAGTGAGAGAACCGGAATTTTAACGCTGGTTTATTATACTTGCAGTCAGTATTAATAAATGATTAAAAGAATATATGCCGGCAGGGCATACAGGAGGAAAAATGATTTATTTGGTAGAAGATGATGAAAGTATCCGTGAACTTGTTATATATACGTTGAAAAGTCAGGGAATGGAGGCAAAAGGTTTTGAGCGTCCATCGCTTTTCTGGAAAGAGCTGGAAAAAGAAGTTCCTGCACTGATCCTTCTGGATGTGATGCTTCCGGAGGAAGATGGAATCTCGATTCTCAAGAAATTGCGTTCAAGACCTGATACACGTAAACTTCCAGTCATCATGCTGACAGCCAAGAGCAGCGAGTACGACACAGTTATGGGACTGGACAGCGGAGCAGATGATTACATACCGAAACCGTTCCGTATGATGGAACTTATTTCACGTATCCGTGCGAGACTGAGAAGGGCGGAAGATCAGAGCGCTGAGGAATACAGGCTGGGAAATCTTTATGTGTGTCCGTCAAGACATGTGGTTACTGTTGATCAGGAACCTGTAAGCCTGACACTGAAAGAATATGAAATGCTTTGTCTGCTGTTGAAAAACAGTGGAATAGTACTTTCGCGTACACAGCTCCTCAATCAGATATGGGGTTATGAGTTTGACGGAGAAAGCAGAACCGTAGATGTACATATCAGAACATTGAGACAGAAACTGGGTTCAGCAGGAGAACTGGTGGAAACAGTCAGAGGTGTGGGATATAAGATGGGAAGATAGAACAGAGAAAACTTCCAAGGTTTCATTTGTGCTGTAAATATGGTATGATTGTGGAAGTGTAAAACAAAGAAATCTACATGTATCATAGTTGGGAATTATTGTCCCCGACATCAGAGAGGTAAAAAATGAAATCACTGGTAATTGCAGAAAAACCTTCAGTTGCAAGAGATATTGCAAGAGTGCTTCACTGCACACAGAAGGGAAACGGCATCCTTGAGGGAAAAGAATATGTTGTGACCTGGGCACTGGGGCATCTGGTCACACTGGCTGATCCGGAGGAATATGATAAAAAGTACATTAAATGGGATATGCAGACACTTCCCATGATGCCGGAAAAAATGAAACTGGTAGTAATAAAGCAGACTTCCAGACAGTATCAGGCAGTTAAGACACAGCTCTTCCGAAAAGACATCGGAGATATCATCATAGCTACAGATGCGGGAAGAGAAGGAGAACTGGTAGCACGCTGGATTCTTGATAAATCAGGATGTCGTAAGCCTTTGAGAAGACTCTGGATTTCTTCTGTCACAGATAAGGCAATCAAAGACGGATTCAAAAATCTGAAAGACGGAAAAGAATATGACAATCTGTACAGGGCGGCCGTAGCAAGAGCAGAGGCAGACTGGCTGGTAGGAATGAACGGAACGAGGGCGCTGACATGTAAATATAATGCCCAGCTGTCCTGTGGACGTGTGCAGACTCCGACACTGGCGATCATAGCCATGCGGGAAGACGAGATCCGAAATTTCAGACCAGAAGAATATTACGGGATCACAGTACAGGCAGGAGATGTGCAGTGGACCTGGAAAGATAAAAAAAGCGGAAGTTTTCGGACTTTTCATAAAGAAAAGGCTGAGGAGATACAGAATAAAATAAACGGCGGAGTGATGGAAATAAAATCTGTCACAAAGAAACCAAAGAAATCATATGCACCGGGACTTTATGATCTGACAACTCTTCAGAGAGAGGCGAACCAGAAATATGGTTTTTCGGCAAAAGAAACTCTGAACATTATGCAGAGACTTTATGAAAACCATAAAGTGCTTACCTATCCGAGAACAGACTCCAGATATATAGGAAAAGACGTTGTGCCAACTATCAAAGAACGTCTGAAAGCCTGCGGAACAGGACCATACAGGAAGCTGGCAGGGACACTGATAAACAGACCACTCCAGACAAATGGAAGTTTTGTTGATGACAAAAAAGTCAGCGATCACCATGCAATAATTCCTACAGAACAGTTTGTACAGCTGGACCATATGACAAATGAAGAACGTAAAATCTACGATATGGTAGTGAGACGTTTCTTAAGTGTTCTGTACCCGCCTTATGTGTATGAGCAGGCATCTATGGAGGCAGAGGCAGGAGGCTGTACTTTTGCTGCAAGCGGGAAGTCAGTGATCAGTGCAGGTTGGAAAGATGTTTATGAAGGAAATTATCAGGATGAAGAAGATGCTGATGAAAAAGAACTGAAAGATCAGAAACTTCCGGTTTACAGTCAGGGTGAAAAACTGAAGATCCAGAATGTATGGCTGAATACAGGAAAGACAAAACCACCGGCAAGATTTACGGAGGCAACGCTTCTGGCAGCAATGGAAAATCCTGTAAAGTATATGACAACAAAGGACCGAGAAGCTGCAAAAACACTGGGTGAAACAGGCGGTCTTGGAACTGTTGCAACGAGAGCGGACATTATTGAGAAACTTTTCCATTCATTTCTTATGGAAAAAAAAGGAAATGAAATTTATCTTACGTCCAAGGCAAAACAGCTACTCGAGCTGGTGCCTGAAGATCTGAGAAAACCGGAACTTACGGCAGACTGGGAAAGGAAACTTGCAGACATTTCAAAGGGAAAACTCCGCCAGGATCGTTTCCTGAAAGAAATCAGGGATTATACATGTGAGATTGTAAATGAGGTAAAAACAGGCACAGGAACATTCAGGCATGATAATCTGACAAATAAGATCTGTCCGAACTGCGGAAAGAAACTTCTGGCAGTAAACGGAAAAAACAGCAAAATGCTTGTCTGCCAGGACAGAGAATGCGGCTATCGTGAGACAGTTTCACGTACAACGAATGCAAGATGTCCGAAATGCCACAAGAGAATGGAAATGCTTGTAAAGGGAAAAGAAGAAACTTTTGTATGCCAGTGCGGGTATAAGGAAAAACTTTCTGCTTTTCAGGCACGAAGAGCAAAAGAAGGGGCAGGAGTCAACAAAAGAGATGTACAGAAATATATGAGACAGCAGCAGAAGGAAGCAAAAGAGCCGGTAAATAATGCATTTGCACAGGCTTTGGCAGGAATAAAGCTGGATTAAGAAAGTGGGCAGAGATGCCCACTTTTTACAGGTTAAATGACTTTGTGCGCAAGCCATTTGCGGCTTCTGAATCGAAGGGTAAATATTACACTGCGGATTCCCCAGTCTGTGAACATACCGATCCACACTGCGATAGGTCCCATATGGAAGACACGTGCAAGGAGCGTAGCAAGGGTAACACGGCAGAGCCACATGGAAAGTACAGAGACTGTCATGCTGAATTTTACATCACCTGCAGCACGAAGACCATAGGCAGGGATAAATGCCATAGTCCAGATGATCGGTTTTACAATGGTGATACAGGTTACCATAAAGATGCACAGACGTGCACTTTCCAGTTCCATACCTCCGAAGATGGTGATAGGACGAGTAAGTGCATACATGAAAAGACAGGAAAGAGTAACCACGACTTCTGCAATGATGCAGAGCTTTTTGATATAGTATACAGCTTCGTCTTTTCTGCCGGCACCGAGAGTTTCTCCGACTACAGTCATCAGACCGATTCCAACGCCGATGGCCAGAATACCATTCAGATTTTCGATGATGTTTGTCATACCCTGAGCAGCAATTGCCGCAGTTCCCATAAGGGATACTGTGGACTGGATTGCAAGTTTACCAAACTGAAACATACTGTTTTCTATGCCTGACGGAATTCCGATATAAAGGATCCTCTTGATCTTGTCCCAGTCAGGACGTATGGAAAGATAGTGCGTCACAGATACATTAAAAGACGGGTTTCTGAGTTTCAGCATTACAACAGACATACTGAAGATACGGGATATCAGAGTCGATATGGCAGTACCTGCAACACCCCAGTGGAATACCCATACAAATACAAGATTCATCACCACATTCATGATATTGGAGATGATGGAAATCTGCATGGGAAGCTTACTGTTTTCCTGTGCTCTTAAAATGCAGGAACCATCATCGTACAGTGCAATGAACGGATAAGAAAGAGTGGTGAAGAAAAAATAACTGCGTGCGTTGCTCATGACTTCTGCCTCTACCTTACCGAAGATGAGGTGAAGCAGTGGTCCGTTAAAGACAACGAACAGAATGCTTATGACAAGTGAAAGTACAAAGGTTATGAAGATCAGCTGTCTTGCAGATTCATTGGCACGTTTTTTATCTCTACAGCCAAGATAATGAGAGCAGACAACAGTTCCACCGGAAGCCAGGGCAAAAAAGGCCTGAACAATAAGAATATTGATTGAGTCTACCAGTGATACTGCGGAGATGGCAGCAGACCCCAGATTACTGACACAGAGAGTATCTACAGTACCCATAAACGAGTTCAGAAGCTGATCCAGTGCCAGTGGTATCAGCAGTTTTGCCAGCTTTTTGTTGTCAAACAGAAGCGGCTGTTTGGATTGCGTTAGTTCTTTCATATATTTATCCTTTAATAAATAAGTAATTCGTTTTTGCGCCGTTTACAAGAATACACCTGTAGAAAGGTTAAAACAACAGAAAAATTGTATTTTTTTGTATTCTTTTGAAAGAATTCAGGTTGTTGAAGAGCAAAAACCATGGTAAACTAGTGTTAATGTTACTGCCTGAAGTAACTTGTTAATTGTGAAGGAGTATCAACTATGCCAGTATTTGATTTCAGTAATACAACAACCGAAAAAAAAGATCCGGAATGTACCTATACTACATTTCAGTCAAATGAAACAAAACCATCTCCGGAAAAACCGATCCTGATTCTGGAAAATAAGAGCCGCAGCTGGCAGCACCATTCCTGTGGTGTTTTTAGCAATCCCAATCAGAAGTCATCCTTTGAGTTTAAAGAAGAGGACGGAGTATTTCCGGCAGATATCCTGAAAATTGATTCAAGATTTGTAAGCCTTGTAAAATGGCTGGGTGAAAATCATATCAGTGTCCGCCTTTCCGGACAGAACAGCGATGAAGGATATGCAGTATACAAAATAAGAGAGACCGCTTTTGGGGGTGGAACAAAATTATCAGCAGAAGACGGATTTCTCCAGTTTATGATCGAACGCCTTCTTGCAAGCAGTGCGCCGGCAGAGCTTCCGGAAGATGAGGACGAAAGTGAAGACGGCGATGACATGAAGCTTACCAGCATTCAGAGCATCACAGACTTTATGACATGCGCAGGCAGAACAATGCCTGATAATATCCGGCTCTGGGCAAGACGAAACCTTGCAGTTGCACGTTCTCATGAGGTTTCACAGGAGGAGAGACGTCATGCACAGAGAGCATTATCAATTATGATGAACATTCAGTGGAAGAATAATTATTTTGAGTCTATTGACCCTGTAGAGGCACGTCGTATTCTTGATGAAGAGCTTTATGGAATGGAAAAAGTCAAACAGAGAATTATTGAGACGATCATTCAGATTAACCGTACGCATACACTTCCTGCATATGGTCTTCTCCTTGTAGGACCTGCAGGAACCGGAAAATCCCAGATTGCTTATGCAGTGGCACGTATTCTGAAACTGCCGTGGACGACTCTTGATATGAGCTCTATTAACGATCCGGAGCAGCTGACAGGAAGTTCCCGTATCTACGCAAATGCAAAACCGGGAATTATTATGGACGCCTTTTCTATGGCAGGAGAGTCCAATCTGGTCTTTATCATCAATGAGCTGGACAAGGCAACGGCAGGCAAAGGTAACGGTAATCCTGCAGATGTGCTGCTGACGCTTCTTGATAACCTTGGATTTACAGACAACTATATGGAATGTATGGTTCCTACGGTAGGTGTTTACCCAATTGCAACTGCTAATGACAAAGATCAGATCAGCGCACCGCTGATGTCACGTTTCGCAGTTATTGAACTGCCTGATTATACGGAAGAAGAGAAAAAAGTCATCTTCTCTAAATTTGCACTTCCGAAAGTCCTTAAGAGAATGAGCCTTAAAGAAGAAGAATGTGTGGTTGCACCGGATGGCCTGGAGGCTGTGATCGAACAGTTTGCAGATACAACAGGAATCCGTGATCTGGAGCAGGCAGCAGAACATATTGCGGCAAATGCACTATATCAGATTGAAGTAAACCATGTTTCCTCTGTGACGTTTGACAGAGAAATGGTAAAAAAACTTTTTGAATAATATAAAAGATCTCCTTTCCGAAAGTGTTATGCTTCCGTAAAGGAGATTTTTTGATAAAAAGTTTACATATTATAATAGCGGGCATAAATTCCATTTCTGGAAAGTAATTCCTCGTGCGTACCACGTTCTGCGATGCCATTTTCGGTGATGACAATGATCTCGTCGGCATTTCGGATTGTTGAAAGACGGTGTGCAATGGTAATGGTTGTGCGGTTTCTTGAAAGTTCCTCAAGGCTTTTCTGAATCCATCGTTCGCTTTCATTATCCAATGCACTGGTTGCCTCATCGAGAATCAGGATTGGAGGATTTTTAAGGAATACCCTCGCAATGGAAATTCGCTGTTTCTGTCCTCCTGAGAGACGGGTACCACGCTCACCAACGTAAGTATTATACTGATCAGGAAGTTCCATGATAAAGTCGTGGATATTGGCGCGTTTTGCAGCAGCGATAATTTCTTCATCAGAAGCATCCGGCTTTCCATAAGAAATATTGTCCTTGATCGATCCGTCAAAGAGATAGACATCCTGCTGAACCATACCAATCTGCTTGCGGAGACTTTTCAGGGTGAGGTTACGGATATCTTGGCCATCAATGGTGATATTTCCGCCAGTCACGTCATAGAAACGGGGCAGAAGGGAGCAGATGGTGGTTTTTCCGCTTCCGGAAGGTCCGACAAGAGCAACTGATCTGCCAGCAGGGATATCAATTGACACGTTTGTAAGAACTGGCGTTTCGTCATCACTGTAGTGGAAAGAAACGTTGTTATAGGAAACATGTCCTTTTACATTATTTAGCGGGACAGCATCAGGCGCATCGGTTATCTCAGATTCTGTTTCCATAACATCCAGGAAACGACGGAATCCTGAGAGGCCTTTCTGCATCATTTCGACCAGTTCTACAAGAATCTGGATAGGACTGATAAAAATACCGATATAAAGTGCATACATGGCAAGATCAGCTGTCTGCATTTCACCCTGTGCGATCAGATAGCCACCATAGACAAGTGTTACCAGATACATCATTCCCTGAAAGAAAAGATTGGAACTCATAAAACTTCCCATGCAGTGATAGTTGTCACTTTTGGAAACAAGAAAAGCCTCATTGCTGTGGCAGAATTTCTGATGTTCGATATCTTCATTTGCGAAAGACTGTACAACACGGATGCCGGAAAGTGTATCCTGTAAACTTGCGTTTACATCACCGATCTTGCGCCTGTTTTCCATAAAAGTTTCCTGCATTTTGGCATTCTGACGGAAGGAAAAAATAAACATGATGACGACAAGAATAGCAAGTGGAAGAGCAAGTTTTCTGTTAATGAGAAACAGGAAAATAAAAGCGCCGATGATCTTTACCAGAGAAATAAAAAGGTTTTCTGGGCCATGGTGTGCAAATTCTGAGATGTCAAAAAGATCGCTGACAAGTTTGCTCATCATCTGGCCGGAGTTGTTCTGACTGTAATAAGAAAAAGAGAGTTCCTGGTAGTGGTCAAACAGCTTCTGACGCATATCGCGTTCCATTCTGGCGCCCATCATGTGGCCCTGACAGGTTACATAATATTTACAGAGACTCTGAACAATATACATGACAAAAAGACCGGAAGCGATCCATGGGAGTGCGTGAAGTATAACAGAGCTGTCCTTTGTAAAGAGAGTTTTAGTAAAAGAACGCAGCATTTGTGGATAGGCCAGATCAACGAGACTTATGATGGCAGCACAGATGAGGTCAATAAGAAAGACCGCTTTATACGGACTATAGTAGCTGATGAATTTTTTCAGTGTTTTCATCAAAGAATACCTCCATTTTTTTCTTGTTGTATCTTTTATCTTAGCACAAAATATAAAAAAAAGGAATGACCAACCGGCCATTCCTTTTTGCTTGTGTGAAGAAGATTATAACTGCGGACCAGCAGCAACAAGTGCCTTACCAGCAGCATTTCCTTCGTATTTAGCAAAGTTCTTGATGAATCTCTGAGCAAGATCTTTTGCTTTTGTTTCCCATTCGGAAGCATCTGCATAAGTGTCACGAGGATCAAGGATTCCTGTATCAACACCTGTAAGTTCTGTAGGAACTTCGAAGTTGAAGTAAGGAATTGTTTTTGTAGGAGCTTTCAGGATATCTCCGTTCAGGATTCCGTCGATGATACCACGAGTATCTTTGATGGAGATACGTTTTCCGGTTCCATTCCATCCTGTGTTAACAAGATAAGCTTTTGCTCCGCTCTTTTCCATTCTCTTAACAAGTTCTTCTGCATATTTTGTAGGATGCAGTTCCAGGAAAGCCTGGCCGAAGCAAGCTGAGAAAGTAGGAGTAGGCTCTGTAATACCACGCTCTGTACCAGCAAGTTTAGCTGTGAATCCAGACAGGAAGTAGTACTGTGTCTGCTCTTCTGTCAGAATAGATACCGGAGGAAGTACTCCGAATGCATCTGCAGACAGGAAGATTACGTTCTTAGCAGCCGGTGCGGAAGATACAGGACGAACAATTTTTTCG
This sequence comes from Blautia sp. HCP28S3_G10, assembly GCF_052065235.1. Taxonomy (NCBI): domain Bacteria; kingdom Bacillati; phylum Bacillota; class Clostridia; order Lachnospirales; family Lachnospiraceae; genus Blautia; species Blautia sp. HCP28S3_G10. The sequence goes on from NZ_JBQHUL010000002.1 coordinate 102,099, forward strand.
ATGTGGTTGATTGGATAGGAAACACGAGTGTTTTCTGTTACGCTCTTATCATTGAAGTCGATCTTTCCATCTTTGTCAACAGTAACGTTCTCAAGAAGAGCATCACGTCTGATTGCATTGTAGATGTCCGGCTCGGAATCTTTGTCAAGGTTGATAACTTTAGCGTAGCATCCACCTTCGAAGTTGAATACGCCGTTGTCATCCCAGCCATGTTCGTCATCACCGATCAGGAGACGTTTCGGGTCTGTGGAAAGAGTTGTTTTACCTGTTCCGGAAAGACCGAAGAAGATAGCTGTGTTTTCACCGTTCATATCTGTGTTTGCGGAGCAGTGCATGGAAGCAATGCCTTTCAGTGGAAGGAAGTAGTTCATCATGGAGAACATACCTTTTTTCATTTCTCCGCCGTACCATGTATTGATGATAACCTGCTCTTTAGATGTGATGTTGAACATTACAGCTGTCTCAGAGTTCAGGCCTAATTCTTTGTAATTTTCTACTTTTGCTTTGGAAGCGTTGTATACAACGAAGTCTGGCTCAAATGTTTCCAGTTCTTCAGCTGTAGGCTGGATGAACATGTTTGTTACGAAATGTGCCTGCCATGCAACTTCAACGATGAAACGGATAGCCATGCGAGTGTCTTTGTTTGCACCGCAGAAAGCATCAACTACAAAAAGTTTCTTATTGGAAAGTTCTTTCTTGGCAATTTCCTTGCATGCTTCCCATGCTTCCTGAGTAGCCGGATGGTTGTCGTTTTTGTATTCGTCTGTTGTCCACCAAACAGTGTCTTTGGAGTTTTCATCCATAACGATGTATTTATCTTTTGGGGAACGTCCAGTGTAAATACCTGTCATTACGTTAACAGCACCAAGCTCTGTGTTCTGACCAACTTCGAAACCTTCAAGACCAGCTTTGGTTTCTTCCTCGAATAACAGTTCATAAGAAGGGTTACATACAACTTCAGTAGTTCCGGTGATGCCGTACTTAGTTAAATCGATTTTTGCCATCTTACATTTACCTCTCTTCTTTTATAGTACGATAGTTCCCGCAGATGCGGGTGTTACTATATCCAATCAGGAACGATAATAAACCGTTTCCCATATCGTTTATTATACATAATTCGATGATAAAAGCAATAAAAAAACAATGAAATTTTCAAAAAGTGATAATATTTTAACATTAAATCTCAAACTGGTATTACCAAAAACAGAACTTATGGAGTGCATGATATCTTTTCTTGACTTTATAACAGTTGTAGAGTTTATAATACAAAAAGATTACAGAGAGCAGAGAGGAGTATATTTTATATGGAAAAAAATCTTACATCAGGCAGTGTGCTGAAAAACATTGCATATTTTTCACTGCCGTATCTTTTATCATATTTTCTGCAGACCCTTTATGGAATGGCGGATCTTTTTATCATAGGCCAGTTTGAGGGCGTGGCAGGTACTACGGCGGTGTCTGTAGGAAGCCAGGTTATGCATATGCTGACGGTTATGATCGTGGGACTTGCAATGGGTACTACGGTCAGTATTGCGCAGGCAGTGGGCGCAGGAGAGAAAAAGAGGGCATCTCAGGCTGTTGGAAACACAGTTGTGTTATTTCTGGGTGTATCCGTAGTGCTTATGCTTGTTCTGCTTTTCTTTGTAAAACCGGTTGTTGCAGTGATGTCCACGCCGGGAGAAGCTGTGGCAGGAACAATCTCTTATCTGAAAATCTGCTTTATTGGAATTCCGATGATCACAGCGTATAATGTGATAAGTTCGATATTCAGGGGAATGGGAGATTCCAGAAGTCCGATGTATTTTATTGCAGTAGCCTGTGCGGCAAACATTGTGCTGGATTATATTTTTATCGGGGCACTCCATATGGGAGCAGCAGGAGCAGCTCTTGGTACCACACTTGCCCAGATGGTGAGTGTTATTATTGCGCTGATCGCCATACTGAAAAGCAGAAATGGAATTTCTGTCTCCGGAAAAGATTTCCGGCCGATAAAACAGGTTACAGGAAAAATTGTGAGAATTGGTGTTCCGATCGCACTTCAGGATGGTTTTATCCAGATTGCTTTTATTATTATTACGATCATTGCAAATAAAAGAGGGCTTAACGATGCTGCGGCAGTTGGGATTGTGGAAAAAATCATCAGTTTTCTGTTCCTTGTACCGTCCTCCATGTTGTCTGCGGTATCCGCACTTGGAGCACAGAATATTGGGGCCGGAAAGCAGAAAAGGGCAGATGAAACACTTAAATATGCAATCTTTATTGCAGCAGGTTTTGGACTGATCGTATCAGTTGCGATACAGTTTATTGCGGAACCTGTAGTTAGTTTTTTTACAACAGACAGTATTGTGAAAGTGCTTGGAGGACAGTATATTAGAGGCTATATCTGGGATTGTATTTTTGCAGGAATACATTTCAGCTTCAGTGGATATTTCTGTGCATGTGGAAGATCAGAACTCTCTTTTATCCATAATATTATTGCAATCTGTCTTGTGAGAGTCCCGGGAGTCTATCTGGCATCGAAACTGTTTCCAACGACTTTGTTCCCGATGGGAATTGCCACTGCAACAGGATCGCTTACTTCGGTGGTTATCTGTGTGATTGCCTTTATGTGGCTTCGTAAACGCAGAGGCGAAGGTATTGTTTTGGAAAAATAACCGGAAGTGAAAAATATATTTTTTGCTAAATAGAGAGACTTTTGGGAGATTTCCTGTTATAATTCAGTTTAAGACGCTGTTGCTGTGAAGTGAGAATGCTTCTGGAGATAATATGACGCACATCTCGCAGCAAGAATGCAGAGGCATTCTTGAATCAGGCAGGTTGTCTGACTGACAGTGACAGGAATTTATGCAGAGAGAAGGCAGAGAAATGATCAATGAAACATATAAAGCAATGCTTCAGGGGAAATCCATCATCAGAGAATTAAGTGAATATGCGACGGCAAGAGGTCAGGAAATCGGATATGAAAATGTATTTGATTACAGCCTGGGAAATCCAAGTGTGCCATGTACGTCTGATTACACAAAAGCAGTGATCGAACTTCATGAAAAAGAAGATCCAATGGCACTTCATGGATACAGCCCGTCTCTTGGAAATACAGAGGTAAGAGGAATCGTGGCAGACAGTCTTAACCGGAGATTTGGCATGGATTATGAGACAAAGCATATTTTTATGGCTTCAGGCGCAGCAGGTGCCCTTGCCCATGCAATTCGCTGTGTGACAAAACCGGGAGATGAGATCCTGACTTTTGCGCCGTGTTTTCCGGAGTATTTTCCTTATGTAAATACAACGGGAGCAGTTCTTAAGGTGGTCAAAGCAGATACAACTGCCTTTCAGATTGATTTTGATGAATTTGAAAAAATGATGAATCCGAATGTGGCAGCGGTTCTTATCAATTCTCCAAATAACCCGTCAGGTGCTGTTTACAGTGAGAACACGATCAAGAAGCTGGCTGAGATTCTTAGTACCAAACAGAAAGAATACGGGCATGATATTTTTATTATCAGTGATGAACCGTACAGAGAGATTGTTTTTGATGGTAAGACATGCCCATACGTAAGTAAATTTTATGATAATACTCTTTCCTGCTATTCTTTCTCAAAGAGCTTAAGTCTTCCGGGAGAACGTATCGGCTATGTGGCAGCTAATCCACGCTGTACGGATGCAGATATCATTGCTGTTATCTGTGGACAGATCAGCCGTGGTATTGGGCATAACTGTCCGTCTTCTACGATCCAGCAGGCTGTGGCAAAGGTGATTGATCAGACAAGTGATATGAGTGTTTATGAGAAGAACCGTAATCTTCTTTATGATGCGTTGACCAGACTTGGGTTTGAGGTTGTGAAGCCGCAGGGCACTTTTTATATTTTCCCGAAAGCTCTGGAGGAAGATGCAAATGCATTCTGTATGAAAGCGAAGAAGTATGATCTGATTCTTGTTCCGGCAGATAATTTCTGCTGTCCGGGTTATTTCCGCATGGCGTATTGTATTGATACGGAGAAGGTGGAAAGGTCTATTCCGGTACTGGAGAAATTTGTGCGTGAGGAATATGGGAAGTGATTATTGCTGTGGCGGGGTGAACAGTAAGCGGTAACATCGTGATGAATACGTTGGATTAATATTGGTTTGTATATAAAGGCCTGTCCTGTAATGGGGCAGGTTTTTTGCTGTTCGGATTTTTAGATTTATTTGAATGCTCACGCAGCAGGATATCATATAACAGATTCCCTGACACGTTGCGCGTCCTGCTCAGTACATGCGCTTATTTGCTGCTATTCGGGCAGAACTCGCTTCGCTCAGACATTGCCCTCGGTAGCAGCAGCTTGCATGGGACTTCGCGACGGCCGCTCCACTGACCATCAGGGAATTCTGTTTATGAATCCTGCTGCTGTGAATTCAGAACAGTAGAATCAAAATATGCAGGTGGCTGAACCAGAGAAAATATGCCCCAGGCAGTAGAAATGGTGCAGAAGAATGGCTGAGCAGTCAATATTGTGCCCCAGATAGCAGAAATAGTATCAGTGAATGGCTGAACAGCCAGTTTCATGATTTCAGCCGTTAGAAACAGTGGCATTTGGCAGTATACAGCTGCAAAGAACAAAAAACAGGTGTCCTGACGTTAGCGCGTATTCCGTTGTGAGGACTGGGCCAGCTGCTGTCACCGAGGGCAATGTCTGAGCCGTAAGGCGAGTTCTGCCCGAATGACAGCAAATAAGCGCCCGGGACGAACAGGAAACACAGCGTGTCAGGACACTGTTTCTTTGTATCTTGCAGCGTGAATACAAAATATAAACGTGAATACGGACAGAATTGTTAACAGGAACAGAATTAATCGATATATATGCGGTAATTAAAACTATATCTCAAAGCAATAATAACAATAAAACATTGACATGAACACCAAACAGGTATACACTGTAGATACTTTGATAATCAAAATAAACAACGAGGATAAAAAGTGAGGTATCTACAGTGAATACAAAACCATTCAAATACACCAGCAGACTGAAACAACTTAAAATAGGAGAAAAAATCGCCACACTTCCAATCATCCAGGGAGGTATGGGCGTTGGCATCAGCAGAAGTTCCCTTGCAGGAGCTGTTGCAAAAGAAGGAGGAGTTGGCGTTATATCCACAGCACAGATTGGATATGACGAAGAAGGCTTCGAAAAAGACCAGGCAGCATGTAATCGAAATGCGATTCAGAAACACATCAGAAAAGCAAAAGACATTGCCCAGGGCAGCGGACTCATTGCAGTAAACATTATGGTAGCCCTGAAACACTACGAAGAACATGTAAAAGAATCTGTAAAAGCAGGAGCAGATGCCATTATCAGCGGAGCGGGACTGCCAATGGAACTGCCGGCAATGGTACCAGAAGAAAGTGGAACCAAAATTGCACCGATCGTATCCTCTATGCGCGCAGCCAGACTGATTCTGAAGATGTGGGCACATCGTTACAACCGGACAGCTGATTTTATAGTAATCGAAGGGCCAAAAGCAGGAGGACACCTGGGCTTCTCCAGAGAACAGCTGGCTGATATAGAACATCTGAATTACGATGAAGAAATCAGAAACATTATAGAATGTAAAAAAGAATATGAAGATAAATTTCAGAAAAAAATCCCGGTGATCGTTGCCGGCGGGATTTTTGACAGAGCTGATATAGATCATGCTATAGAACTTGGGGCAGATGGAGTACAGATTGCGAGCCGCTTTGTGGCAACAGAAGAATGCGATGCATCAGTTGCTTATAAACAGGCATATATTAAGGCAGAAGAAAAAGATATCCGCATCATTCAGAGCCCTGTCGGAATGCCCGGACGGGCACTTGAAAATGATTTTATCCGTGCAGTGGAAAAAGGGAGGCAGCCGGTAAAGAAGTGCTACAACTGCCTTCATAAATGCAATCCGAAAGAAGTTCCTTACTGTATCACAAAAGCATTGATCGACGCAGTAAGAGGAGATGTACAGAACGGTCTGATCTTCTGCGGTGCAAATGTAGGACGAATAAAAGAAATGACTACAGTACCGGAACTTATGAGAGAACTGGCTGAAGCATAACACAGGCTATAATACGAATGACATTCTTGAAGATTATTTATACCTTTTACGATACTCACCAGGTGTCATACCATATGCTTTCTTAAAGGTGCGCATAAAATGCTCCGGACTGTCATAGCCTACCAGCTCACAGATAGCGGTATTGCTGAGAATGGTTTCACGCAGGGCCCGACAGGCCTGATTTAATTCAATATCACGGATGATCTGAAGGAAGGTTATTGTACAGCGATTCCGGTTGGAACTCTTCTTGCGCAGACGTGGGACCAGAAGCTGATACAGGAAGTGGGCGCCATGATCAGTACAGAAATGGATTATTTCGGTGTGACTCTGTGGCTGGCACCGGGAATGAACATTCACAGAAATCCTCTCTGTGGAAGAAACTTTGAATATTATTCAGAGGATCCTTATGTGGCAGGCACAATTGCAGCAGCCATGACAAATGGTGTGCAGTCTAATTATGGCTGTGGAACTACCATCAAGCATTTTGCATGCAACAATCAGGAAGATAACAGAATGGGATCTGACAGTGTGGTTTCAGAGAGAACTTTAAGAGAAATTTATCTGAAGGGATTTGAGATTGCTGTTAAAGAAAGTCAGCCACTGTCTATTATGACCAGTTATAATCTGATCAATGGTGTTCATGCTGCGAATAATTATGATCTCTGTACGGAAATCGCAAGAAATGAATGGGGATTCCGTGGAATGATCATGACAGACTGGACGACTACGGAAGTGGATGACAGCTGTACTGCGGCAGGCTGTATGAGAGCCGGAAATGACCTGGTTATGCCGGGATGTGAGGGAGATCATGAGAATCTTAAGAGAGAACTGGCGGAAGGTACGCTGAAGCTTAATGATCTGAAAGCATGTATTGCAAGGCTTGTAAGTGTGATCTGGAGATCAAATCAATATGAATAAAGCGGGGCCCCCGAAAGGGGGCTTTTTGTATGCCAAAGTATGCAGGAGAAGCTGCCAGTGGCAGGTTCTCTGTATGGGAAAAATGGAATACCGGTGTCACGCTGATGCAAATATAGAAAACAGCTCTCCACGATGCCAGCAGCAGATTCCTGATTCGATGCATGCGCTGATTTGCTGCCATTCGGGCAGAACTCGCTTCGCTCAGACATTGCCCTCGGTGGCAGCAGCTGGCCTGCATCTCATTCACGGAATCTTTGCAGCATCAGGATAGCTGTTGTTCTTATTTGCTCAGCTGAAGTCCGTTATTGATGAATATGCGTCAGCTGTACAGCACATAGCATTCATTTTCTGGCAATTTTTTTATTATACAAAAAGCTCTTTCACCCCGAGTTAGCTGTGCAGTACTTGTCAGTAGACAGCCGGGAAGACTTCATAGCAATGGTTCCGGGCAGTTAAGTGAGGGGCCGTCGTGAGATCGGAGTCCGCTGCTGTCATAAAAGGCAATGTTTGAACACCGCAGGTGTGAGTTCTGCCCGACTGACAGCAAATAGGCGAGACAACGATCGAGCAGGGACCGTAACGTTGCCCGGAACCATTGCTATGAATGTCTTAACCGGCGTCACTAACCTTGTTGTATGAATGTCTGTCCAAATTACTTTCTTAATTGATTTTCGCATAAAGATGCTCTACAATATCATAAAAACATAAACAAAGGAAAATTATATAGATAACAATGCAAAACTACAGCAATTATCATTCACAGAAAGTGCAGTCCAACCACAGTGCCTATGAGGGGCTTCACATGACTCTTCAGAAAGAAACACCGATTCTCACGGCGCAGATCCGTGCACTGTACAGAGAACTGGATAAGAAATTTCATCTTCGTGGAGCAAATATCCCGATAACATTTGGATTTGAGACAGATTCCCTGGGAGCTTATAATCAGAACGGCCATGGACAGAGGGAACATTTCCATTTTTCACTGCTTTTTATAGGATATGCAGTAAAAAATCCTCTCAGCAAAGAGGACAGGCTGGATCTTTATAAACATGAATATGCCCATTATATGCAGTACAACATGACGATCCCGAAACTGTGCCAGTGGCAGCCCGGAATACACGGAAGCGCATGGAAATACTGCTGTTCGCTGGTAGGAGCTGCACCGACACCTTATTACAAAGCGGGTGAGGCGCTTATGAATCATAATTATGATAAAGTTCTCAAAAACCCGATTCATGACAAAACAGTTACCATACGTGACCAGCACAGAAGAGAGCAGGAATACAAAAGAACACAGAATGTGATCGTGAAATACGAAACCGGAGAGAATGTGGATCATCCGAAATTCGGAGAGGGTACCATAGTTAAAATTGAACAGCAGCCGGGATCAGTAACGCTTCATATCCGTTTTGGTGAAGAAGTAAAAGTCATAGATCAGAAATGGCTGATTCAGACAAAATACAAAAAAGGCAAAATCCAGAGAGACTAAAATAAAACATAAAATATATAAAAAATAACATAAGGCCAATAACCGGAGGGGAGGAAGCACTTATGCGCCAGGAAAGATTCAAGATGGAGCGTCCGGGGCTTGTGAATATCGGTGACAAAGTAAAAATCTCCGAATTCCAGTCTTATATGAATTACAGCTACATTATAGAACCAGCAGTGGCAATGTCCGGATGCTACAAAAATGCCGACAGAATAAAAGCAAAAGAAGGCATCGTAACAAACATTGAGCACACACCACAGGGCTATTACGTAACAGCAGAGTTTGAAGCGTGATGATAAATCAGATAATCCAAGCCATCAGTGGAATGAAGTAAAAGCTGGTGGACAATGAAATTATCAGATAACATAACAGTTTTTTCTTGACAAGTATTCAACCCTATGTTACGATAAACACACTTTCATGTGGTAGAGTGACTACGTGATAAAATACAAAAGATAAGAGGAGACCGAATGATGAAGAAAAAAGTATTGGCAGTAGTACTTGCATCAGTAATGACAATGGGAATGATGTCTGCAGTAAGTGTACAGGCAGGCGTAGATGATAAAACACTGGTTGTTGGTTTTGATGCTGAGTATCCTCCTTATGGATATATGGATGAAGATGGAGAATATACAGGATTTGACCTTGAACTGGCACAGGCTGTATGTGACATTGAAGGCTGGACACTGGAAAAGAAACCGATCAACTGGGATTCCAAGGACATGGAACTGAGTTCAGGGTCTATTGACTGTATCTGGAATGGATTTACAATGAATGGAAGAGAAGATGATTATACATTTTCTATTCCTTATGTAGATAACAGCCAGGTAATCGTAGTAGCAGATGATTCAGGAATTGAGAAACTTACAGATCTAGCAGGCAAGACTGTAGGTGTTCAGGCTGCTTCCGCAGCACTTGATCTTCTTCAGAGTGAGGAAGAAGGCGGACAGAAAGAACTTGCAGATACATTTGGAAGCCTGAATGAATTTGCTGATTATAATACGGCATTTACAGAACTGCAGGCAGGTGCACTTGATGCGCTGGCAATTGATGTCGGAGTTGCAAAATATCAGCTTAATTCCAGAGGAGAGGGATTTAAGATTCTTGATGAAACACTGAATACTGAACAGTATGCGATCGGATTCAAGAAAGGTAATGACGAACTCTGTGATATCGTAAATGCAGATCTTCAGAAACTTGCAGATGACGGTACAGTAGAGAAACTGGCTGAGAAGTATGAAATTGCAGATATGGTTACTCTGAAAGCAGATGGTGAAGATGCAGCACAGAGTGATGATACTGAAGAAACAGCAGATACAGAGGAAGAAGCTGCTGAATAATTTTTAACTGAAAAAAAGTAAGCAAACGGGATGCTCCAAAACCTTCACGGAGGGGCATCCCTGTTCTGAGTTTATGGAGGGGAATTCATGAGTTTTCAGGTAATGTTAAAACAGCTTACCACAGGTTTCGGGTCAACACTTCTGATTTTCTGTCTGACCCTGTTGTTTTCACTGCCTCTTGGTATGATTGTTTATTTTGGACGCCAGAGTCGTTTTAAACCTCTGAGCTGGATTGTTAAAGCCTATATTTCTATTATGCGAGGAACTCCGCTGATGCTTCAGCTGCTGTTGTGGTATTTTGGTCCGTTTTATCTCTGGGGAATGAATATTGGCGGATATAAATTTACCGCAATTATTCTGGGATGTTCTCTGAACTATGCCGCATATTTTGCTGAGATCTATCGTTCCGGTATTGAATCGATTCCGGTAGGACAGTATGAGGCTGCACAGCTTCTTGGTTATAACAGACAGCAGACTTTCTTCAAAATCGTGCTTCCACAGGTCATCAAGATTGTACTTCCGTCTGTTACAAACGAGGTTATTACTCTTGTCAAGGATACATCTCTCGTATATTCAGTATCTTACATTGAGATGTTTGCACTGGCAAAACAGATCGCAGCAGCAAATACAACAGTTATGCCATTCTTTATTGCAGGCGTTTTTTATTACATATTCAACTTTGTAGTTGCCTGGGTAATGGAATGGTTTGAACGTAAACTGGATTATTATCGCTAGGAGGACTGAGATGAGTACAAATCTTCTTGAAATGAATCATATTAAAAAGGAATTTGACGGACTCCAGGTTCTGAAAGATGTCTCCATTCAGGTAAAAGAGGGGGAGATTGTTTCAATTATTGGTCCTTCCGGTTCCGGAAAATCAACTCTTCTCCGCTGTGCAACATTACTTACGATGATCGACGGCGGCGAGATCAGCTATATGGGAAAGAAAACAGTATGGGAGGAAAACGGCAGGATTACAGTTCCGAAGAAAGCCCAGTTGAAGGAAATTCAGTCATGTTTCGGTCTTGTTTTCCAGAATTTTAATCTGTTTCCACATTATTCCGTAATGAAAAATATAACGGATGCACCGATTCATGTACAGAAAAGAAATAAAGATGAAGTTTACAAAGAGGCAAGAGAACTTCTGAAAAAGATGGGGCTTGAAGATAAAGAAGATGCATATCCGTATCAGTTGTCAGGCGGCCAGTGTCAGCGGGTTGCCATTGCACGGGCTCTGGCACTGAATCCGAAGATTCTGTTCTTTGATGAGCCAACTTCTGCACTTGACCCGGAGCTTACAGGAGAAGTTCTTCGTGTCATAAAGTCCCTTGCAGATCTTCATATTACAATGGTGATCGTTACACATGAGATGAATTTTGCAAAAGATATCTCAGACAGGGTTATTTTTATGGACAAAGGTGTTATTGCTGTTGAAGGTACACCACAGGAGGTATTTTCATCAGATAATGCACGAATGAAAGAATTCCTTGGTAAATTTCATCAGGGTACAGAATAAAATGATTGCTTTTACAGTAGCGATGTTATATAATTTCAGCGTAAAGACAGGAAATTGTTACTGTTCAGTATGAGCAGTAACAGTTTTTTGTGCGGTAAATTTGTGTCTGAGAAATCAGACAGAAGATACCGTAACATGTTAATCCATTGAGATGATAGGAGTAAATACATGAGTACAGACAGATATGTAAGTCCCCTTTCAGAGCGTTATGCAAGCAAAGAAATGCAGTATATCTTTTCTCCGGATATGAAATTCCGTACATGGAGAAGATTATGGATCGCTCTGGCTGAAACAGAAAAAGAACTTGGCCTGAATATCACTCAGGAACAGATCGATGAACTGAAAGCTCACAAAGACGATATCAATTATGATGTCGCAAAGGAAAGAGAGCGTCAGGTCCGTCATGATGTTATGTCCCATGTGTACGCATATGGTGTACAGTGCCCGAAAGCAAAAGGTATTATCCATCTGGGTGCAACATCCTGCTATGTAGGTGATAATACAGATATTATCGTTATGGCAGAAGCACTGAAACTGGTTCAGAAGAAACTGGTAAATGTTCTTGCAGAACTGTCAAAATTCGCAGATAAATATAAAGATCAGCCAACACTGGCATTCACACACTTCCAGCCTGCACAGCCTACAACAGTAGGTAAACGTGCAACTCTGTGGACACAGGAATTCCTGATGGATCTGGAAGATCTGGAATATGTGCTTGGAACACTGAAACTTCTTGGCTCCAAGGGAACTACAGGAACACAGGCAAGCTTCCTTGAACTTTTTGAGGGTGATCAGGAAACCATAGACAAGATCGATCCGATGATCGCAGAAAAAATGGGATTCAAAAACTGTTATCCTGTATCTGGACAGACTTATTCACGTAAGGTTGATACAAGAGTACTGAATGTTCTTGCAGGAATCGCAGCAAGCGCACACAAAATGTCAAATGATATCCGTCTTCTTCAGCATCTGAAAGAAGTCGAGGAGCCATTTGAAAAATCCCAGATCGGTTCTTCAGCAATGGCATATAAGAGAAATCCGATGAGAAGTGAACGTATCGCATCTCTTTCCAGATATGTCATGATCGATGCACTGAATCCGGCGATCACATCCGCTACACAGTGGTTTGAAAGAACCCTTGATGATTCCGCAAACAAACGTCTCAGCATTCCGGAAGGCTTCCTTGCAATCGACGGAATTCTTGATCTCTGTCTGAATGTGGTAGACGGACTTGTAGTATATCCGAAAGTTATCGAGAAACATATGATGGCTGAACTTCCGTTTATGGCAACTGAAAATATCATGATGGATGCAGTTAAAGCTGGTGGAGACCGTCAGGAACTTCACGAACGTATCCGTGAGCTTTCCATGGAAGCAGGACGTACCGTGAAGGTAGAAGGAAAGGATAATAACCTTCTTGAACTGATTGCGGCTGACCCGGCATTCAATCTGACAATTGATGAACTGCGTAAATCTATGGAGCCGTCCAGATATGTGGGAAGAGCAAAGGAACAGACGGAAACATTCCTTGCAAAGACTGTTCAGCCGGTTCTTGACGCACACAAGGACATGCTTGGTATTAAAGCTGAAATAAACGTATGATACCAGGACTGTGAGAGTACAAAGTGTGGAACAATCCGTAGGTATCATAAAATATTGTTAGAGTTGGGGGTATCCCCAACATCATTGTAACAGATCAAAGAAACACAAGGAGGAAAAGTGTTATGATCAAAGCAGTAGTAGGAGCTAACTGGGGAGATGAGGGAAAAGGTAAGATCACTGATATGCTTGCCCAGGAAGCAGATATTATCGTAAGATTCCAGGGAGGAGCAAACGCAGGTCATACAATCGTAAATGATTATGGTAAATTTGCATTGCATACCCTTCCGTCCGGTGTATTTTATAATCATACAACAAGTGTTATCGGAAATGGTGTTGCGCTGAATATCCCTCTATTCTTTAAAGAGTATAACGAAGTAGTAAGCAGAGGAGTTCCGGCTCCGAAGATCATGATTTCTGACAGAGCACAGATGGTTATGCCATATCACATTCTGTTTGATCAGTATGAAGAGGAGAGACTGGGAGGTAGATCCTTCGGGTCTACCAAATCAGGTATCGCACCTTTTTATTCTGACAAATATGCAAAAATCGGCTTCCAGGTAAACGAACTTTTCCATGATGAAGCTCTGAGAGAAAAAGTTGAGCGTGTTGTTGAAACAAAGAATGTTCTTCTTGAGCATCTGTATCATAAACCGCTTCTTGATCCAAACGAAGTTTATGATGAACTGATGAAATACAGAGAAATGGTAGCACCTTATGTTGGCGATGTATCCCTGTTTCTGTGGAATGCACTGAAAGAAGGCAAAGAAATTCTTCTCGAAGGTCAGCTTGGTTCCCTGAAAGATCCAGACCATGGTATTTATCCAATGGTTACATCTTCTTCAACACTGGCTGCTTATGGTGCAATCGGTGCAGGTGTGCCTCCATATGAGATCAAGAAGATCATCACTGTCTGCAAAGCATACTCAAGTGCTGTAGGAGCAGGAGCCTTTGTTTCTGAAATCTTTGGAGAAGAAGCTGATGAACTCAGAAGACGTGGCGGTGACGGTGGAGAATACGGCGCAACTACAGGTCGTCCGAGACGTATGGGCTGGTTTGACTGTGTTGCTTCCAAGTACGGCTGCCGTATGCAGGGTACTACAGATGTTGCATTTACAGTACTGGATGTTCTGGGATATCTTGATGAGATTCCGGTATGCACAGGCTATGAGATTGATGGAAAAGTAACTACTGAATTCCCGACAACAGGACTTCTTGAGAAAGCAAAACCGGTTCTGGAAGTACTTCCGGGCTGGAAAACTGATATCCGCGGAATTAAGAAATACGAAGATCTTCCGGAAAACTGCCGTAAGTATGTAGAATTCGTTGAAGAACACATCGGATTCCCGATCACAATGGTTTCCAACGGACCGGGACGTAACGATATCATTTATAGAAATAAATAATGCTGTTAAAATTTCAGAATCAGATCAGGCGCCGGGGAGTTTTTCTCCGGCGTGATTTGTATAACGAAAGGAGACATTATGAAAAACTGGAAACGCTATGGAGCGATCATTGGCATTATTTTTCTTCTGGCAGTGGCAGCACTTCCGATGTACTTTGCACTGAAGGGTGATTTTTCGCAGAATATGTTTATGGCTTCCATCTTTGCAATGCTGTTTGTTGCTGTTATGGCATATGCCATATGGATGCTGTATCGTTATCTCAATAAAAATAAAAAGCCGTCTGGAGAAAGTAAAGGTATTCGTAATGTTATTTTTGATGTTGGCTGTGTATTAGTTGATTTTGACTGGAAGTCTTATGTGGATAAGTTTGATTTTTCTGAAGAAAAAAGAAATCGGATTGTAAATGCCACATTCAAAAGTCCTGTATGGGACGAAAGAGACAGGGGACTTTATGATGAGGAAGAGTATGTAAGACAGTGTGTGGAACTTGCACCTGAATATGAGAGTGATATCAGGGAAGTAATGAGAAGGACTCCTGAGTGTATCCACAGAATGCCATATGCGGAAACCTGGGTCAAATATCTCAAAAGCAGGGGATATAATCTTTACATTCTTTCAAATTACAGCCATTATATGGTGGAGAAAAACAAAAAAGAAATGCCGTTCCTAAAGTATATGGATGGTGTGATATTCTCATGTGACGTAAATATGCTCAAACCGGAGCATCAGATTTATGAAAATCTTCTGGAGACATTTGGACTGAAGGCAGATGAATGTGTATTTATTGATGACAGGGAAGAAAACTGCCAGGGTGCCAGAGATGTGGGGATTCAGGCAATCCAGTTTACTGGTTTCAAGCAGGTGACAGCAGAGCTTGAAAAAATGGGAGTAAAATAAAAACTGTTTGTGTTTTATACTGAAAGATGTTATAATGGGTCGCAGGTAAACTTTTTGAAAAGAGGATAAAATAATGAGTGAAAAGACAATCTTAGAGCAGTGGCGTGAAATTGCTTACAATCAGCAGGCAGACCGCAATCAGCTCCAGAGATTCTGGGCAAACTATTTTAATATTGAAAAAGGAATCTATGAGCAGCTTCTTTCCAATCCGGATGAAGTTGTAAGCGGCACAGTTAAAGAACTGGCTGATAAATACGGGCAGGAAATTCTGACTATGGTTGGTTTCCTTGACGGAATCAATGACAGTCTTAAGATTCCGAATCCGATCGAGACAATGGACGAGAATACAAAAGTTACACTTGCATTCGATAAAGAACTTCTTTACAAGAATATGGTAGATGCAAAAGCTGACTGGCTGTATGAATTGCCACAGTGGAATGACATCTTTACAGAAGAGAAACGTAAAGAACTCTATATGGAACAGAAAAAATCCGGTACAGTTGTAAAACCGCACAAAATCGGTCGTAATGATCCCTGTCCTTGCGGAAGCGGAAAAAAATACAAATACTGCTGCGGAAGATAATGAAAGTTCCGCAAAATCTGGATTATATTATCGTACTGGGTGCCCATGTGGACGGCAGACGGTTGACATTAGCCCTTCTGGAAAGAACCAGGAGGGCTTTTGAATATCTGAAAGATAATCCGGAGACACGGGCTGTTTTATCCGGTGGACAGGGACATGGAGAACAGATGAGCGAAGCACGTGCCATGTATGGATATCTGACAGAACATGGAATTGACGGAGAAAGGCTGATTCTTGAGGAAGAGTCAACCAGTACCAGTGAAAATCTTGCATTCAGCATGAAATTGATCGGGAATGAGAAAGCGTCTGTAGGAGTAGTTACCAATAATTTTCATGTATTCCGTGGAGTGGCCATAGGCAGAAAATGCGGTTTCCAAAACATATATCCGATACCTTCCAGATACCGTTCATGGAGACTGCTGATTTATATTCCAAGGGAAATACTTGCAATAATAAAAGACAAAATTGTTGGAAATTTATAAAAAATACAAAAAATAATATCCCGAAAAATAAAAAAAGTGTTGACACGTGGAATTATACATAGTATACTAACGTAGTCGGTTGTGAGAAGCCATCTGAAGAAGCTTTTCATGATTGATAAATGGGGTCTTAGCTCAGCTGGGAGAGCATCTGCCTTACAAGCAGAGGGTCACAGGTTCGAGCCCTGTAGGCCCCATTCATATGGCGAGATAGCTCAGTTGGCTAGAGCACACGGTTCATACCCGTGGTGTCGAGGGTTCGAATCCCCCTCTCGCTACTTTTTATCTTTATAATTTCATATGGCGAGATAGCTCAGTTGGCTAGAGCACACGGTTCATACCCGTGGTGTCGAGGGTTCGAATCCCCCTCTCGCTACTTAATCCTCTGAATATTTCAGAGGATTTTTTTATAGGAAATTACTTTGTAATGTTCTGATAAAGCAAAAAATGCTCCGTGAGAATGCGACCAGATGCATTTGGAATATGTCCGCTTTGTTCTATTAAAGATTATTATTGCGGGGCTGAGTATGTTCATGTATAATTAAAAAAAACATAAAAAGAGGTACAGGCGTATGAAAATTAAAAAAATTACAGCCCTTGGTCTTTCTGCACTGATGGCAGCGAGTCTTTTGGGGGGCAACGTTTTTGCAGCTGATTTTACAGACCAGGAGGTTGTAGCTGAAGCGGCAGGTGATTACGATTATTCAGCCCAGTATTACAAGGGAGTTTACTATTCATGGGGATTGAATGAAGCCGGTGACGGAGTAATACTTAGAACTGCATGGTCTGATGCAAAATTTCCAGAAGTGGTGGAGATTCCTGCAACCAGAATAGTAGATGGAAAAGAATATCCGGTGAAGGAGCTTGCAGCCAATCTGTTTGAGTTTAAGGAATTGAAAAAGGTTGTCATGCCGGATACAATAACAACATTATGGGCAGGAGCGTTTGCTGAGTGTAAAAAACTGGAAAGTGTTGTGTTTTCTAAAAATCTGAAAATAATGTATGATAGTTCTTTTTTGAACTGTACAAGTCTGAAAAGTATCGTTCTTCCGGATCGTCTGGAAGAAGTGGGTATAAGTGTTTTTAGGGGGTGCAGTTCTCTTTCCAGTGTGACGTTTGGAAAGGGACCGTTGTATCTGAATCTGTATTCATTTAAGGACTGTACAGCTCTGAAGAAAATTACAATACCGCGAAATGTTGACAGAATTTTTTCGTGGGCATTCGATGGCGACAAGCTGACTATCTATGGATACAAAGGAACGAGAGCAGAGTCATATGCGAAGAACAACGATGGGATTGAATTTGTCGCACTTGACGGTAAGAGCGGAAGTTCTACAGCTATTAAAGGTGTTACAATCAAGGCCTCCAATAAAACTATGACAGCCAGTGCTTCAAAATCTCAGACATGGACGATCGGTGCAAAGGCTTCCAATGGCGGAAAGCTTTCTTATAAGAGCAGCAGTTCCAAGGTTAAGGTATCATCAGCCGGTAAAGTAACGGTTCCGAAAAAATTTGCCGGTAAAGTAAAGATTACGATCAAAACAGGAAAAGTATCAAAGACAGTTACTCTTACTGTGAAAAAAGCAGCCAATCCGCTGAAGGTACTTACCAAAAACCAGAAGATCAAAGCCTCAGCAGTAAAGAAAAAAGCAAAAACCTTTACAGTCAAAACCGCTAAAGCAAAGGGAAAAGTTTCATACAGATCCTCGAATTCCAAATACGTGAAAGTATCTGCCAAAGGAAAGGTTACTGTTAAGAAAGGAACCCCGGCAGGTAAATATAAGATCACTGTAACTGCAAAGGGAAAGGGAATCTACGGCAAGAAATCCAAAACACTTACAGTCACTGTAAAATAAAAAGCATACAGAAATAAGCACGTCGCGGCAATAATCCAGAATCGTTGCCGCGACTTTTATGTATAAACGGTATCACCAAAAAATTTGGGACAGGCAGTACAAAAATTTGCATCTAGGAATTTTGGCGATTTTGTTGTATGATATTACATGCACATGAAACAAAAACAGAAAGGGGATTTCAGACCGTGGGAAAAAAAATGCTTTTTGTTTTTAATCCCAAAGCAGGGAAGGGAAAAATTAAAACACACCTTCTGGATATCATAGATATATTCAGCAGCCATGAGTATGAGATTATCGTGCATGCCACGCAGGCTTCAAAAGATGCGTATCAGAAAGCAAAGGAATATGCGGATACGGTAGATCTGATCGTCTGCAGCGGAGGAGATGGAACCCTTGATGAGGTCGTGACCGGAATTATGGAACAGAAGAGTCAGGTACCTATCGGATATATTCCGGCCGGAAGTACCAATGATTTTGCAAACAGTCTGTTCATGCCGAAGAATATGGTAAAGGCGGCCGAGATGATTATGGAAGAGGAACTTTATCACTGTGATATTGGACGATTTAATAATCAGACGTTTGCATATGTTGCAGCATTTGGCCTTTTTACAGATGTTTCTTATGAAACAGATCAGGATCTGAAGAATGTTCTGGGACATGTTGCATACCTTCTGGAAGGCGTAAAACGTCTTTTTGATATAAAATCTTACCATATGAAAGTTACATCAGATGAGCTTGAGGTGGAAGATGATTTTATAGTGGGAATGATTACTAATTCCCGGTCTGTAGGTGGATTTAAGAACCTCACAGGCAAAAACGTAGACATGAACGACGGACTTTTTGAAGTGACACTGATCGTATGTCCAAAAAATCCACTGGAATTACAGGAGATCATGACAGCGCTTCTAATGGCAGAAGATAATACAGATCTTGTTCATTCTTTTAAGACAAGTAAGATCACGATTGAATCAGAAGAAGCTGTGCCGTGGACTCTCGATGGAGAGTTTGGCGGAGATCAGACACTTGTGGAAATAGAAAACCGTCATAAAGCAATGAATCTTTATCTGAAAAGTACCAGAAAATAATCATAAACCATACATAAAGGAGAAAGAGAATGTCAGATTATGTGAATGTGACAGAACTTTTTGGATGCGATGTATTCAATGATTCTGTTATGCAGGAGAGACTTCCGAAGAAAGTTTACAAAGAGCTGAAAAAGACAATTGAAGAAGGCAAGGAACTTTCCATGGAGGTTGCAGATGTAGTTGCTCATGAAATGAAAGAATGGGCAATCGAAAAAGGAGCAACACATTACAGTCACTGGTTTCAGCCTCTGACCGGTGTAACAGCCGAGAAACATGATGCATTTATCACAGCACCGAGAGAAGACGGAAAAGTTCTGATGAGTTTTTCAGGAAAAGAACTCATCAAGGGCGAGCCGGATGCTTCATCATTCCCGTCAGGAGGACTCCGCGCAACTTTTGAAGCGAGAGGATATACTACATGGGACTGCACATCACCGGCATTTGTACGTCATGATGCAGCAGGTGGAATACTCTGTATTCCGACAGCCTTCTGTTCATATACAGGAGAAGCACTGGATCAGAAAACTCCTCTTCTTCGTTCAATGGAAGCAATTAATACACAGGCATTGAGACTTCTGCGTCTGTTTGGAAATACTACTTCCAAAAGAGTTACACCGTCAGTAGGTGCAGAACAGGAATACTTTCTTATTGATAAAGAAAAATGGCTTCAGCGTAAAGACCTGACATACACAGGAAGAACTCTTTTCGGTGCAATGCCTCCGAAAGGCCAGGAAATGGATGACCATTATCTGGGAACAATACGTCAGAGAATTTCCGCATATATGAAAGAAGTAAATGAAGAGTGCTGGAAGCTTGGTGTAACTGCAAAGACACAGCACAATGAAGTAGCACCTGCACAGCATGAACTGGCACCTATTTACGCACCGGTAAATATTGCAGCTGACCATAATCAGATCATGATGCGTATCCTGAAAAAAGTCGCAAGCCGTCACGGAATGCGCTGCCTGCTTCATGAGAAACCATTTGCAGGAGTTAACGGTTCCGGTAAACATAATAACTGGTCTCTGACAACTGACGACGGAATCAATCTCCTTGATCCAGGCAAAACACCACATGAGAACATTCAGTTCCTCCTGGTACTCACCTGTATCCTGAAAGCAGTAGATACACATGCGGATCTGCTCCGTGAATCAGCAGCGGATGTTGGAAATGACCAGCGTCTGGGTGGTAATGAAGCACCGCCGGCAGTTATTTCCGTATTCCTTGGTGAACAGCTTGGAGATGTTCTGGATCAGCTGATCAGTACAGGTACAGCTACCCACAGTAAGAAGGGAAGCATTCTGGAAACAGGTGTTAAGACACTGCCTGATTTTATGAAAGATGCAACAGACAGAAACCGTACATCACCGTTTGCATTTACCGGCAATAAATTTGAATTCCGTATGGTAGGTTCCAGGGATTCTATTTCTGAATGTAATGTTGTACTGAATACGATTGCAGCAGAAGTATTCAAGGAAGCATGTGACCGCCTTGAAAAAGCTGAAGACTTTGATATGGCGGTTCATGATCTTATCAAGGAATATGCTATTGATCATCAGCGTATTGTATTCAATGGTAACGGCTATGCACCGGAATGGGCAGAAGAAGCAAAGAGAAGAGGACTTCCAAATCTTCCATCCATGGTAGATGCGATTCCGGCACTTACAACTGAAAAGGCAGTAAATCTGTTTGAGAAATTCCATGTATTTACCAAAGCTGAACTGGAATCACGTGCAGAAATCCAGTATGAGATCTATGCAAAAGCTATTAATATAGAAGCAAAAACCATGATCGATATTGCAACCAAACAGATCATTCCGGCAGTGATCAGATATACTACAGTGCTGGCAGATTCCATCAATGCAGTAAAAGCAGCCGGAGTAACTGAGGTAAGTGTTCAGGCTGAACTTCTCAAGAAATGCTCTGCTCTTTTAAAAGAAACAAACGAAGCTATGCATACTCTTTCTGCACTGGTAGAGAAAGTACCGGAGGTTGCAGAAGGAAGAGAACGTGCAGTATATTGCAGAGAACAGGTTGTAAAAGCAATGGACGCTCTTCGTAAACCGGTTGACGAACTGGAAATGCTTGTGGACAAGTCTATGTGGCCAATGCCATCTTACGGAGATCTTATTTTTGAAGTATAATCTGAGGTAGAATAAATATGAATGAACTGAAATTTCTGGAAGAACAGGGAGTTTCTCCTGTTTTTATCAAACAAGTCGAAAATTTTCGCTCAGAATTTCCGGTTCCTGAAGAAGTGGCAGGAAGAGTAATTCGTCCTGCCATTCCTTTTTATGGAAAGGATATTCTGGAAATGGCGATCGCAGCACTTTTGCAGGGACAGAATCTTCTTCTGACAGGTCCGAAAGCAACTGGAAAAAATATTCTCGCAGAAAATCTTGCATATATTTTTAACCGGCCTTCTTATAATATTTCTTTCCATGTTAATACAAACAGTGGAGATCTGATAGGAACAGATACTTTTGAGGACAATGAAGTTAAACTGCGTAAGGGAAGTATTTATCGTTGCGCAGAATACGGTGGTTTCGGAATCCTGGACGAAATTAACATGGCAAAGAACGATGCGGTCTCAGTGCTTCATGCAACGCTGGATTACAGACGTTCCATTGATGTACCGGGATATGACAAGATCGATCTTCATCCTGCGACAAGATTTATCGGAACTATGAACTATGGATATGCAGGAACAAAAGAACTGAATGAGGCGCTGGTATCCAGATTTCTTGTGATCGAAATGCCGGCACAGACGGAGGAAACTCTTGGATTTATTTTCAGGGAAATGTTTCCGGATGCAAAACAGAAAGCTGTAGAACAGTTTATAGGAGTTTTTCTTGACCTTCAGCTAAAGGCATTGAACAGTGAAATTTCAACAAAGGCACTTGATCTGAGGGGACTTCTGGCGGCGATGAAGATTGTTGATACAGGACTTTCGCCGAGAAAAGCTGTACAGATGGGTGTGGTGAATAAGACTTTTGATGTTTTTGAAAAAGAAATCGTTGAAGATGTTGTTTCTACACGAATTCCGGAAGAATGGACAAGAGAAGACGTATATGAATAAAAATACAGAAGATATGCATTTGGATGATCAGCGTCTTGAACTGGAAAACCGTATAAAAAACCTGCTCTGGACAGTAAGCGGTGATTATACCCTGGAAATGAAACCTGATATTTCACTGTTTCTCAGATCAAAATCAATTGCTCTTTATGACGGGATCAAGCAGGGGGCTTTTGCAAGATACTATGACAAAAACCTTATGGGACTGTACCTTGTAAAGAAGATTTTTCTTCAGGCAGGGGAGTATGAACTGACATCAGTGGCACAGCTGTGTATAGAAGAGGCAATTGGTGAAAAAATATGTGCAGAACGGCCGGGTGTCAAAAAAATCCAGAGGCAGACTTATGAAGATATTCTGGATCAGGAATTTGAAAAAATGCCCTCACAGAATGATCTTCTGGGGAGATTTAAAGTTTCAGTACTGAGAAATCGTCTGTCCGAAAGTGAACATCAGGTAGAAAAAAAGATGCAGCCGTTTATGGAGCTGATCGCAGAAGCCGGCAGAGCAGAAGATACCATGGGACTGATCCGTGCAGTAGACAGACTGTATAATACACTGATCGATCCCTCTTTTGAGACAGTTCATGGAAACCTTGAACGGGTTATGGCAGTAACGATGGAGGAGCTTACGGAATTTTCGTGGGAGGATTTTCTGTCAGAGGAAATGTACGAAGAAGCTCTCGAAAGTTATGTGGAACAGCTGACAGGAAATATGACAGGACTTGAGAATACTTCTGTCACGGAAGAGATGGAAAAAAAGCGTGAAGTAAAGCGTAAGGTTACAGTCGTAACTCCGGAAATGCTGGAAAAAGCCTATACTTATGTGGAACTGAACTATGGCCGGACATATCTTACAGAAGCGGAAGAAAAGAGAATCAATTATCTGATGTGCAGAGGCGTCCATGGAGACTGCAGCCTGTATTTTACAGAGGGAATCCTTAAAAATCCGGCAAAGAGAAACTATCAGTATGAATATGCAAAGAGGCTGAAAAATAAAAATATCTGGCTGTACCATGAAAAACACAGAATTGTCAAGCGAAATATTGCTGTTCTTACGGATGCACTGCGAAAATCGCTGGTTTTGCGTAAAGAAACGCAGACGGTTCTGGCAGATCGTGGAAATATTGTTCCTTCCAGATTATGGAGAATCGGCAGGACGAAAGATGCAAAAGTTTTTCAGCAGGAGGTAAAGGGGGAAGCGTCGGAGTTTGTTGTTGATGTGTTGATAGATGCAAGTGGTTCACAGATGAGCAGGCAGGGAGAAGTTGCACTGCAGGCGTATATTATCAGCGAGGCACTGAGTAATGTGGACATTCCACACAGAGTCATGAGTTTCTGTACTTTCTGGGACTATACGATACTTCATCGGTTTCGGGAATATGACGATTCGAGGAGTGAAAACGAAAACATTTTCAATTATGTAACTTCTTCCAATAACAGGGACGGACTTGCCATAAAGACAGCAGGGTACAGTCTCCTTCAGAGAGAGGAAGACAAAAAGATTCTGATCGTACTCAGCGACGGAAAACCGTATGATGTGATCGTAAACAGGCCGAATGCCAGAAATCCCCAGCCTTATCAGGGGAAGACAGCCATTGCAGATACAGCTACAGAAGTGCGGCGCTTACGTAATCTTGAAGTAAGCGTTCTCGGGGTGTTTGCAGGAGAAGAAAAAGATCTTGCAACTGAGAAAAAAATATTCGGTAAAGATTTTGCTTATATCAGAGATATCAGAGGCTTTTCGAGAATTGTCGGACGATATCTCACAAAACAGCTGGAAGTCAATGAATAATTATGCATTATATACAAAAACTGTAAAATCTTAACAGGGAAAATGTAAAAAAAGATAAAGAAATTATTTAAAATATAACAAAGTAAGCTTGATTAATCAATAAATGTCGGCTATAATAAGTACTCAGGTTAATGGACCAAAAAATTAAGGGAGAGGAAATCAATGAACGAAAAAGAGTTCAAACCGTATATTCCGGCTGAAAAAATCACACCGGAAATGACGGCAACATCCGTGATCATGGGTGTTATCCTTGCGATTGTCTTTGGTGCAGCCAATGCTTACCTGGGACTTCGTGTTGGTATGACTGTTTCTGCATCTATTCCTGCAGCAGTTATTTCCATGGGTGTTATCCGCGTGATCATGAAGAAAAACTCCATTCTGGAGAGCAATATGGTACAGACTATCGGTTCTGCCGGTGAGTCTCTCGCAGCTGGTGCCATCTTTACAATGCCTGCACTTTTCCTGTGGGCAGAAGAGGGTCTCTGTGACAAACCGAGTCTCGTAGAGATCACTCTGATCGCACTCTGCGGTGGTATCCTTGGTGTTCTTTTCATGGTACCACTTCGTAACGCTCTGATCGTAAAAGAGCATGCAACACTTCTCTATCCTGAAGGAACTGCCTGTGCAGATGTTCTTCTTGCAGGTGAAGAAGGTGGATCAAACGCTTCCACAGTATTTTCCGGTATGGGACTTGCAGCTGTATTTAAATTTGTCGTAGATGGCCTGAAAGTTATCCCGGCAGACGTTTCTGCAGCATTTAAGTCATTCAAGGGAGAAATCGGTATGGAAGTATATCCGGCACTTCTTGGTGTTGGTTATATCGTAGGACCTCGTATCGCATCTTTCATGTTTGTAGGTTCCATCGTTGGATGGATGGTTATCATTCCTCTGATCTGTCTGTTTGGACCAGATACATGGCTGTATCCGGCAGATCCTGGAGTTACTATTTCCCAGCTTTATGCAGCTGGCGGAGCAGCAGCAATCTGGAGCAAATATGTTAAATACATCGGTGCAGGCGCTATCGCAACTGGCGGTATCATTTCTCTGATCAAATCCATGCCTCTTATTATCACTACATTCCGTGATTCTATGAAGAGCATGAAGGGCGGTTCCGTAAAAGGAACAGCAAGAACTGACAGAGACCTTCCGATGAACTTTATTCTGATCGGTATCGTTGCAATGGTAGTTATTATCTGGGCTGTACCGGCTATCCCGGTTAATCCGCTCGGAGCTTTACTTATCGTAATCTTCGGATTTTTCTTTGCAACTGTATCTTCCCGTATGGTAGGTATGATCGGAAGCTCCAACAACCCGGTATCCGGTATGGCTATCGCTACACTTCTGATTTCAACAATTGTTATCAAAGGAAGCGGACAGACTGGAATTGACGGAATGAAAGCAGCAATTGCTATTGGTTCTGTTATATGTATCATTGCAGCTATTGCAGGTGATACTTCTCAGGACCTTAAGACAGGATATCTTCTTGGTGCAACTCCGAAGTCCCAGCAGATCGGTGAGCTCATCGGTGTTGTTGCTTCCGGTCTTGCAATCGGTGGTGTCCTTTATCTTCTGGATGCAGCATGGGGATACGGCGGAGCAGAAGTTCCGGCACCACAGGCTGGTCTTATGAAGATGATCGTTGAGGGTATCATGGGAGGAAACCTTCCATGGGCACTGGTATTTATCGGTGTGTTCCTTGCGATTGGTATGGAAATCTTAAGAATTCCGGTAATGCCTTTTGCAATCGGTCTTTATCTTCCAATTTACCTGAACGCAACTATCATGATCGGTGGTGTTGTTCGTATGTTCATGGATGGAAGAAAGAACGTTGATGAAAAAACCAAGAATGATCAGGTTACAGACGGTACTCTGTACTGTGCCGGTATGATCGCCGGTGAAGGTCTGGTTGGTATTGCTCTTGCAATCCTTGCAGTTGCAGGCATCAGCTTGGATGTATCCGGAGCAGTCAACTTTGGTAATATCGGTGGTGTTGTTCTCATGGTAATCATGATCCTGACACTGCTGAAATTCTCCTTATGGAAAAAGAAAAAAGCCTGATGAAGAAAAAAAATGATAAAAAAATGGATGTGAATTACCTGGATCTTACGCCGGTAAAGGCGCAGGACCTTCGATGGCACAAAGACATCAAGGACAGGGTAATCCTGGAAGTAGAGAATACAGGAGCGTTTAATACGATTGCTCAGAAAATTTTTAACAAGCCTCGGTTTACCAAGGTCCATCTGGACAGTCAGGGCAGTTTTATCTGGCCGCTGATTGACGGAGAAAAAACCGTTGCTGATATAGCAGTTCTGGTGAAAGAGCAGTTTGGCGAAGCAGCAGAGCCGTTATACCCAAGAATTATCAAATACTTTCAGATAGTAGAGAGCTACCATTTTATCAGGTTTGAGAATAAAACAGCCAAATAGGGAAAAATAAGAGCGGGAAGCGACGTCAGTCGTCTCCCGTTCTTTTAGAATACTGGAAACTTTATTGAGATGAAGCACTACAAAGACAGAAAGGAAAAATTATGAAACTGACTGGAAAGAAACCCTGGTATCTTGAATATTTGCTGATCATTGTGGGAACAGGACTGATGGGAACTGCGATAACTTCCTGCTTTGATGCAGCGGGAATGGTTACGGGAGGTTTTTCCGGTATAGCTATTCTTGTAAAAGCCTGGACAAAAGGTATTTATGGTAACGGGATCCCGCTCTGGATCACAAATATTGTATTGAATCTTCCTCTCTTTATTTTAGCAACAAAAGTAAAAGGTTTTAAATTTGTAAAAAAAGCACTTTTTGGTGACTGTATGCTGACTTTCTGGCTTGCAGTTCTTCCGGCGTGGAGACTGTCAGAAGATATGCTTCTGGTGGCTCTTTATGGAGGAATCCTTCAGGGCGTTGGGATAGGAATGGTTTTTCTTGGTGGCGGGACCACCGGTGGAACGGATATGGTGGCAGCAATTATACAGAAATATCTGAATCACTATTCTATAGCTCAGATCATGCAGTTTATAGATGGTGCGATCGTCATTGTAGGTATGTATGTATTTGGTGTGGAAAGAGCACTTTATGCTATCATAGCAGTTTATCTGGTTACAAAAGTTTCGGATGGAATTATTGAAGGTCTTAAATTTTCTAAATCTGTGTATATCATAACAGAAAAACCAGAAGAAATTTCTGAAATGGTAATGAATGACCTGGATCGTGGAATTACAGGTGTTTCAGCAAAAGGTATGTACTCTGGAGAGGATAAACTGATGCTTTTCTGTGTAGTAGGAAAGAAAGAACTGGTGCAGCTGAAAGAGAAAATCGATGAAATTGACCCGGCTGCATTTGTGATCGTGGGGGACGCACGTGAGGTTCATGGGGAAGGCTTTATAGAAAAATAGCAAAAATACACAAAAATCTGTAAAATTAATAAGTTTTCCTCTTTCATTTTTGGTCATTTTGTATTAAAATAGATTTCATCTATAGGAATATTGTGGGGTAAAAAGAAGAAAAAACGCGATAAAGCGGGAAGGGATGTAAGCAGATGATATCAAATCAGGTACTTCAGAATACACTGGAAGGTTTGAAGGAAATCTCCAGGACAGAATTCTGCATTATTGACACAGAGGGAAAGGTGCTTGCCACAACTTTTTCAGATTTTTCTA
Organism: Blautia sp. HCP28S3_G10; assembly: GCF_052065235.1. Taxonomy (NCBI): domain Bacteria; kingdom Bacillati; phylum Bacillota; class Clostridia; order Lachnospirales; family Lachnospiraceae; genus Blautia; species Blautia sp. HCP28S3_G10. The sequence continues at coordinate 129,850 of NZ_JBQHUL010000002.1, forward strand.
TCCAGCCGGGAGATATTCAGGCATTTGTGGAGTCTCAGGCAGACAGCCAGCTGGTAAAAGGTTTTCAGTATTTTAAGGTATGTGATGACTATCAACTGGAATATATTCTGGTTGCTCACGGAGATGATGAGGATACTTATATGGTAGGCAAGCTTGCTGCTTTTCAGATCCAGAATCTTATAGTTGCATATAAGGAGCGCTTTGACAAAGACAGTTTCATCAAAAACCTGCTTCTTGACAACCTGTTGCTGGTTGATATTTATAATCGTGCAAAGAAACTGCACATTGATGCGGATGTCCGCAGAGTTGTAATGATCCTGGAACTTCAGCAGGAAAAAGATCACAGTTCCATGGAGAGTGTTAAGAGCTTTTTCGGTGGAAAGAGCAAAGATTTCATTACAGCGGTAGACGAGAAGAGTATTATCATTGTAAAAGAACTGGAAGATGGGGAAGGATATGCGGATATGGATAAACTTGCCCATGCAATTCTTGATACACTGGGTCTGAACCAGAACGGGGATACACATATTGCATATGGTACCATTGTAAATGAACTGAAAGAAGTCTCACGTTCTTATAAAGAAGCAAGAATGGCACTGGATGTCGGCAAGATCTTCTTTGGAGACAAGGACGTTATCGCATATAGTTCACTGGGTATCGGACGTCTTATTTATCAGCTTCCGATTCCTCTCTGCAAAATGTTTATCAAGGAGATTTTTGAGAACAAATCACCGGATGATTTCGATGAGGAAACACTGGTTACAATCGATAAATTCTTTGAAAATAGCCTGAATGTTTCAGAAACTTCCAGACAGCTTTATATTCACAGAAATACTCTGGTTTATCGTCTGGACAAGCTGCAGAAGAGCACAGGTCTCGATCTTCGTGTATTTGAAGATGCCATCACATTCAAGATAGGACTGATGGTTGTAAGATATATGAAGTACATGGAAACACTGGAATACTAATGCTGTAGCCAGAAACATACAAAAATGAAATTTTCGTGAACTTAAAAAAAAAGGTTGCATTCTGGGAGAATATATGTTACAACAATGTTACAAAAACATTAAATTAAAAACCGAAGAATGCAGAAATTTGCTGTCGGGGATTCTGACAGCATTTTTCTTGTCATGTATTATAGAATAGTGGGAGGAATCTGAAAATGATCGACCTGATTGATGTAAGCAAGTCTTATGGCAAAGGCCTTCCGGCCGTAAACCATGCAAACTTACATGTTGATAAAGGTGAATTTGTATTTGTTGTGGGAAGCAGCGGATCCGGAAAATCAACTCTGATCAAGCTTCTTATGAAAGAACTGGACAGTACGGGCGGCCAGATGATTGTCAGTGGTGAGAGACTTGAAAAAATGAAACACCGCCGTGTTGCAAAATACCGCAGAAAACTGGGAGTTGTATTCCAGGACTTCCGTCTTCTGAAAGACCGCAATGTTTATGAAAACGTTGCTTTTGCACAGCGTGTCATTGGAAGACCTACACGTGTGATCCGTAAACGTGTACCGGAAGTGCTTCAGGAGGTAGGACTGGCAGAGAAATATAAATCTTTTCCTGATGAACTGTCAGGTGGAGAACAGCAGAGAGTTGCACTTGCCAGAGCTCTTGTAAACCGTCCGGATATTCTTCTGGCAGATGAACCTACCGGAAACCTTGATCCTAAGACTTCTGAAGAGATTATGAAACTTCTGGAACAGATCAACGAACGTGGTACAACAGTGCTGGTAGTAACCCATAACAAAGAAATCGTAAATGCCATGAAAAAGCGTGTTGTAACCATGCATGATGGTGTTATTGTAAGCGATGAGAAAGAAGGAGGATATCATGAGGCCTAGTACAATCTGGTATACTCTGAAACAGGGTATCAAAAATATCAGGAGAAACTGGATGTTTTCCCTTGCATCGATCATTACTATGGCAGCCTGTATTTTTCTGGTTGGTGTTTTTTATTCGATCGTAAACAATGTAGATAATATTGCACACAAAGTAGAACAGGAAGTTCCTGTGACTGTGTTTTTTAATGAGGGAACGACTCAGGAACAGATAGATGCGGTTGAAAATCTGATCAAAGCCCGGCCGGAAGTTGAAAACGTAGAGTTTGAGTCTGCTGATGATGCATGGCAGAAGTTCAAAGATCAGTATTTCCAGGGCTCCGATGCAGCAGAAGGTTTCAAAGATGACAATCCGCTTGTGAATTCTGCAAACCTTCAGGTATATATGAATCAGATCGAAAAGCAGAGCGAACTTGTTGCATATATTCAGGGACTGGATAATGTAAGAGAGGTAAATCAGTCTGAAAAAGCAGCGAATACACTGGGAAGCTTCAACAAACTGGTTTCCTATGCGTCAATCATTATCATTGTCATCTTGATCCTTATTTCAATTTTCCTTATCAGCAATACTATTTCTGTAGGTATTTCAGTACGTAAGGAAGAAATTGGTATTATGAAATTTATTGGTGCGACAGACGGTTTTGTAAGAGCACCTTTTGTACTCGAGGGTATGGTACTGGGCATCATTGGTGCTGCAATTCCGCTGACAGTTCTGTACTTCCTGTACAATACTGCTGTGGAATATATTCTTACGAAATTTAATGTACTTACAGGTGTGGTTGATTTTATCCCTGTAATGCAGATTTACAGAACACTTCTTCCGATCGGTCTTGCACTTGGAATCGGAATCGGTCTGGTAGGAAGTTTCTGGACAACCAGAAAACATTTAAGAGTATAACGACAGACTATAAATATGTGGTATAATGCTGACAGAGTAAAAAGTGGCATTATACCGCATATTTTTTTATAACAGGAAATTACTCCGTAATGTTCCTGTTACATAAAAATGTGAGGGTGCTGAACAGTTACGAATAGAAGCGGGAAAGGTATAAATATGAAACACAGGGAATATGTAAAGGGCGTAGTTACAGGAGTCGTGATAACAGCAGTGGCAGCAGTGGGAATCAATTATGCAGAAGGTTATCTGAACGGGGGTGTTCTGGCAGATCAGTCCCATGTGAGAAAGATCGAGTATCTTGAAAAACTGATCGATCAGGATTACCTTGGAGAAAAAGACGAAGATAAACTGGCAGAAGGTATCTATGCAGGACTTCTCTATGGACTGGGGGATGTGTATTCCCGGTATTATACGGCGGATGAATATGAACAGGAAACATCTTCAACAGATGGAGCTTATGTCGGAATTGGTATTTCCATGGAAAAAAACAAAGAGGGCGGCGTAAGAGTTGTCGAATGTTATGAAGGTGGTCCGGGAGAAAAAGCCGGACTTAAGATAGATGATGTGATCAGTGCCATAGATGGCGAAGATATAACAGATAAAGAACTTTCCGATGTGGTGAATATGATACGTAAAAGTGGAAAAGACAGTGTAGTTCTGACTGTGCACAGAGATGGTGAGGAAAATGCGCTGGAAATTGAAACAGAGATCTCAGATGTGGATCTGCCATCGGTGTTTGAAGAAATGCTGGACGATAATGCGGGGTACATCAGAATCACAGAATTTAAAGGAAATACCCCGGAAAACTATCTGGATGCTTTTGACAGTCTTAAAGAAAGGGGAATGGATAAGCTGGTCATTGATCTTCGGGATAATCCTGGCGGACTTCTGACTTCTGTGTGTGAGATCCTGAATCATGTACTTCCGGAAGGACTGATCGTTTATACGGAGGATAAATACGGGAACAGAGAAGAAGAGACTTCCGAGGGCAAAGATCCGCTGGAAATTCCGCTGGCAGTGCTTGTAAATGAAAACAGTGCCAGTGCGTCAGAGATTTTTGCAGGTGCAGTGCAGGATTATGGAATTGGAAAGATCGTAGGTACAACCACATATGGCAAAGGGGTAGTGCAGTCCATACGTCAGCTCAGCGATGGAAGTGCTGTGAAGCTTACGGTTTCAAATTATTATACACCAAACGGAAATTCTATTAATAAAGTAGGAATCCAGCCGGATGTGGAAGTGAAACTTGATTCTGAACTTCTGAATCAGGATGAGATATCGCATGATGAAGATAATCAGCTTCAGGCTGCACTGGATACACTTAAATAAATCCATTTCGGCTGGAAGATTTTTATGGTGGACAAGGACGTGATATGGTATGATAAATAAAAGCTGCCTGAGCGTCAGGACAGCGGTTATAAAGTAGATGCAGAGCAGTATCAGGTCAGATGATGCTGGAGTCGGAAAGGATATAATTATGAGAGAATATGTGATCACAACAGACAACAATGCAGATCTTCCAGACAGTTTTTATGAAAAACATGGAATAGGCTGTACCTGGTTCAGTTATACAATGGAGGGAAAACATTACTCCCACGAAAATTTCATGCCGGTAGGAGAATTTTACAGAAAAATGCGGGAGGGATCTATGCCGACTACTGCACAGGTGAATCCGGCTGAGGTAAGGAATCTGTTTGAGCCTTATCTGAAGGAAGGAAAAGATATTCTTCACATTGCTTTTTCTTCAGGGTTAAGCGGAACTTATAACAGCTGCAGGATTGCGGCAGAAGAACTGAAAGAAGAATATCCGGAGCGAAAGATTATTGTAAAAGATTCTCTGGCAGCATCTCTTGGACAGGGACTTCTGGTCTATCTGGCACAGAAGAGGAAAGAATCAGGAGAAGATATGGAAGCAGTGGCTGACTGGGTGGAGAATAACAGGAAACATATCGTACATCTCTTTACGGTGGATGACCTGAATCATCTGTATCGGGGAGGAAGAGTATCCAGGACAACTGCTGTTCTTGGCGGTATGCTGAATATCAAACCGATCCTTCATGTAGATGATGCCGGTAAACTTATTCCGATAGGCAAAGTGCGTGGACGGAAAAAATCACTTCTTGAACTTGTGGATCAGATGGATAAGAAAATCGGCAGTTACCGTGAGAAATGTGACACGATCTTTATCAGTCACGGGGACTGCCTGAAAGAGGCGGAATATCTTGCATCAAAAGTAAAAGAAAAATATTCCATAAAAACAGTCCTTATCAATCATGTAGGTGCTGTCATTGGTGCCCATTCAGGACCAGGTACAATGGCACTGTTTTTCGTGGGTGATGTGAGATAAATAGTCATCACGCAAAGTAATACAAAATTAATAAAATTAAAAAAAATGTAAAAAATGTTTGATTTTTTCAAAGTTTTTTCTTAAAATGTTAGTATTGCAATGAAACTCAGGAAAGGACGGTTTTATGAAAAAAGAAAGCATATCAAAAACAGGAACGATGTTTGTTATGGCGTTGCTGATGATGGCAATGGTATTTGCAGCAAAAGTTCCGGTAAATGCAGCTTCTTCTATAAAAAATGCGACTGTGACAGTACAGAGAAAGGGTTCAGGAACCAATTCACTGTCTATCAGGTGGAAAAAGATTTCTTCTGCACGGGGGTATATCGTTTACCGGAGAGCAGAAGGTGAGAAAAAATATAAAAGAATCGCATCTGTGAGTTCAGGCAGAAACTACTATGCGGACAGAGGTCTTAAGAGCGGCAAGATATACCGTTACAGGGTGCTGGCCTACAGAACAGAAAAAGGCAAAAGAGTTTACAGTAAATATAAAACACTGGAAATTGCTACACGTCCTGCGCAGATTCGTAAAGTTACAGTGACAGCTCTATCAGGAAGCAAAGTAAAGGTACACTGGCTGCGGAGAAAGAATGCAGATGGATACAGAATCTACCGTAAACCAAACGGAGGCAACTGGGAACTTGTAAATGATGTTCCGAGCAGTCCGCTGACATTTATTGATGCAACAGCATCACCAAAGACGAAATACGTATATGCAGTGCGCGCATACAGGAAGGCCGGAAATGTAAAATACCTCAGCGAGATGAAAAAAAGCGCAAAGATCAAGACAACCGGAAAATCTGCTCCTGTCAGTAATTCAGCATTTAATTCCTATCAGAAGGATGTCATGAAGAAAATTCTTTATGCTGTAGAAACAGGTGGACAGATATATGGAAATCAGCGTTATGATGATTTCACTGAAGCATATACAAACAGCAGTGCGGAACATGCGATTACGATCGGTGCAGGTCAGTGGTATGCAACAGAGGCACAGAGACTTCTGAAACTGATACACAGTACTATGGGAGAAGATGTTTACAAACAGTATGATCCTAAGGGATATGTGTGGAAAGATGTGCAGAATAAAAACTGGTCTACATACAAACTTAAGAAAAATGCCAACAGGGCGAAGATCATCGTTAAACTGATCTCTTCACCAATCGGTATTAAATGTCAGGACCAGCTGATGTATCAGCAGATTGATGAATTTGAAGCTGAGATCCGTAAATTGGGCGTTACTGATATTCAGGCAGTAGGCATGTTTATCAATTTCCGTCATCAGGGCGGCTATGGAGCTGTGACACGTATTCTTAAGAAAACCGCGAAACCATATAATCTTGTTAATGTTTATAAGGCAATAGAGTCTGATACAGGAAATCAGGTAGGAACATATAAGACGAGACAGGCAAAGGTATATAACTGGCTGCTTACTTATATGAAATAATGAAATATATGCAGGCTGATCTCTTCGGAGAGCAGCCTGTTTTTTGTAATAGGAAATTACTCTGTATTGCGAAAAAACAGAAGTGCGTGATATAATGATGAAAATAAAAAACTCTCCCTGACGGGGGGAAGGAGATAGAAAATGATTCTGACAGAAGATAAAACCTACACCATGTCTCTGGAACTGGAAGACGGGAAAAACGACAGTGGTCTTACAAATAATTCAATAGAACTTGCATTTACAAACAAGGAACTTCTTCATGCAATGCTTACCTGCAGTATGCCAATACAGAGGCTGACCTTTCCGTACATGGAGAAACGGAGAATGGAAGTTCTGCAGAAGCTGTTTATGATAGAGAGTGCACTGGAAGCGGAAGGAGACAGACTGAAAAAATCCAAAAGCATAGCATATCTGGATTCTTCTGAAAAAAGTCTTATTTCATATTATATGGGGATGTTTTTTACAAAACTGATCAGTGGCAGGCTTTTTGACGTAGAGTATCTCTCCAATCTTAATATGATCAGAAAAGAAGATGGAAGCGGATATATCGACTTTTTTAACAGTGAGTGGCGACCGGAAATGATCGGTTATAATTTTTCTACAGACAGATGGAGTGTGTGGGAGGCAAAAGGCGGAAGTAACAAAAGAGAGCAGGCACTGAAAAAGGGTGCTGATCAGCTGAGTCATATCGGACTTGTCAATGGTGCAGTACCGGATCCTTCTGCTGTCTGTATGACTTATTATGATCACAGTTATCTTTGTGCAGTAGTGAGAGAACCGCAGAAAAAAGACGGAGAACCGTTGAAATTCAGCCATGAGGAATTTTTCCGCTCATATTACAGAACTGTGTGCGAACTGTTTCAGGATCGGGGAGCAGGTCTTTATTTTCATAACGGAAACGCAGAGATTTCTCTGACAGTACCGTATTTTCCGCAGGAGAACAGAGAACCTGAAGAGCGCTGTATCCGTGTGGGAATGCCGGGAGTGTTGCTGCAGTACCTTATGAATGAGGACTATAAGGCAGTAGAAGATCTGTTCAGGAACAATAAAGAGTTCAGTTGTCCGGCAGACAGTTACATGGGAACAGACGGAATATACATCAGGTAAAGATATGGAAAAGAAAATAAATAACAAAATAATCAAAGTATTTTTGACTGTTTTATTTATGGTACTGTTTCTGACAGGAGCAGTGCCATGTTTTGCAAAGGGCATTTCATGGAGAGTGACGCAGTATGGAGATGACCATGATGCAGGGCAGTCCATGTTTTATACTATTAAAGGCAGTAATGGAAAATTGATTATTGTTGATGGAGGCTGGGGCGGATATCATCAGCGTGTACGGAACATAATAAAAAATAATGGCGGAACTGTAGATCTTTGGATCATTACACACCCACATCCAGATCACACAGGTGCTTTTAACAGAATCTTTGCAGATCCGCAGGGCATCAAAATAAAGAAAATATATGCACCGAAGATTGATTCTGCAAGGTATAACAAGTACAAAAGAGCCTGGGACGATTATCCCGTATACCAGAGATTTATGAGTGTGATATCAGGAAGCAGAAAGATAAAATGGCTGAAAGCAGGGGATTCCCTTAATTTTTCAGGACTTACGATAGATGTCTTTAACAGCTACAGTAAGAATCTCAGAAAAACCACAAAAGATATCTGTAACGGTTCATCACTTGTATTTAAAATATCAGGAAAAAAGACCAGTATGCTTTTTACAGGGGATATTCCTGCAAAAACAGGCAAAAGACTTATAAAAACTTATGGCAAAAAGTTAAGGGCAACATACCTTCAGGCACCTCACCATGGAAATAATACGGGCAGGAAATCTTTTTTCAAATATATCAGGGCGAAAGTTACATTTGTAGATGCTCCGTCTTTTCTCAGAAATAATTATTCAGCAGTAAGGGAAAACCTGAGCATTATAAGCAGAACAGGAAGTAAGTTATATACATATAACAACAGAAAAAGTGTGGTTATAAAATAAGACAGTGATAAAAAAAGAAAAAATCAGATGTTGTAATCAGACTTTTGATATGGCATAATGAGAAAGGCAATGTTAAAAATAAGCAAAATCTAAGTTAAAGCAATGTAAACAGAGGAGAAAATTATGCAAATATTTTCAATGGTCTTATCTTTGCTGAGTGGAGTAGCATTATTTTTATTCGGAATGTCGCTGATGGGTGACGGACTTAAATCAGTTGCAGGCAATAAGCTGGAAGCTTTTCTGTACAAAATGACAAATACTCCGCTTAAGGGCGTTGCACTTGGTACCGGTGTTACCAGTGTTATTCAGTCCTCTTCTGCAACTACCGTAATGGTTATTGGTTTCGTTAACTCCGGTATGATGAAACTGAAACAGGCTATCGGTATTATCATGGGAGCCAATATCGGAACCAGTATTACAGGCTGGATACTTTGTCTTTCATATATCAAGGGTTCAGGCGGTATTGCAAACATTCTTTCAACTGCAACTATTTCAGCAGTTGTGGCGGTTATCGGTACACTTCTCCGTATGGCCTGCAAAAGGTCCGTACATAAGAATATCGGAAATATCATGCTTGGTTTTTCCATTCTTATGACAGGTATGCAGACAATGAGCGGTGCAGTTGCTCCGCTGAAAGAAAGTGCGACATTTACGGAAATGCTCACAATGTTTTCCAATCCGCTGGCAGGTATTCTCGTAGGTATTCTTTTTACAGCAGTACTGCAGAGTGCATCAGCTACAGTCGGTGTGCTCCAGGCACTTTCCGTAACAGGACTTCTTACATTTGCAAGTTCATTTCCAATTGTGCTTGGTATCGGTGTAGGTGCTGCCTGTCCTGTCCTGATTTCTGCAATCGGAGCAAATAAGAACGGTAAAAGAACAGCTCTTATATATCTTCTGAATGACCTATTCGGTCTGATCCTGTGGTCAGTGATCTTCTACAGTGTAAATGCTGTTGTTCATTTTGGATTTATGGATATGGTTATGACACCGGTATATATTGCAGCTCTGAACACAGTGTTCCGTGTGGCTACTGTTATTGTTCTGTTTCCTTTCATTCCGAAACTTGAAAAGCTGGTATGCTATCTTGTGAAAGACAGTGCGGAAGAACTGGAGGATGAGGCAGATTTCGATCTCCTTGAAGAACGTCTTATCAATTATCCCGCACTTGCAATCGGCCAGTGTCATCGTGCAATGAATGGTATGGCGAAGAAACTTCGTAAGAATGTAAACAGAGCAATGAACCTTCTTAATAATTATCAGAAGGATAAATACGACAAGGTACAGCGTAAAGAAGACCTGATTGATAAATACGAAAGCCGTCTCGGTGAATATCTGATTCAGCTGACCAAGCGTGAGATGAACACCGCGCAGACAAGACAGGTATCTCTCTATCTTCATACGATCAATGACTTTGAGCGAATTGGAGACCATGCTTCCTATATTGCACATATGTCAAATGAGATGAATGACAATCATACAGATTTTTCGCAGGCTGCCTGGGATGAATTGAATATTGTTATGGAAGCTGTCCGTGAGGAAATTAATATCACCTGTAATGCATTCATGGCAGATGACAAGGAAGCAGCTCTTCGTGTTGCACCTCTTGGTGTTGTTATCACAAATATGTGTGATGAACTGAAACTCCATCATGTGGAACGACTCAGTGAAGGAAACTGTGGCCTTGAAGAGGGAACTGTATTTAATGATATCCTTAACAGCTTCGGACGTATCGCAGCTCACTGTGCAAGTGCCATGGTTGCATTGCTGAAAAGTGGGGAAGAAAACTCTGATATCCACATCCATGATTCAAAGATATATCCGTCAAACAGTGTGGAGTTCCGGACTTATTTTACTGAATACAGTCAGAAGTATGATCTTGGTAAGAATGAAGGACATGTGGTCAGCATGGAACCTGAAGAAGTAGAATAACAGAGAAATTTATATCAGCTGGGAGTCAATCCCCCAGCTGATATAGCCTCCGGCAGGATTGCAGAGGTGCGCAGTAGAAGTATGTCATGCAATTGCATGACGCGCACCTCGCAGCAAGAATGCCGAGGCATTCTTGAATATACAAAAAAGAAATCCTTTGTACTGGAAATTCCTGATGTAAAGGATTTCTTTTATTTTGCATTATTATGCGCTTTTTGTATGAAATAGTAGATTAAGAGGCTAAAATATGATATAATATAAATACTGTGCATGTTTATACGATTAAAAAGAGAGGAGAAAGGGAATGTTTGCATTATTTGAAAAATTTACAAACTGGATGTGGGGACTTCCGTTACTGATCACAATTCTTGTGACAGGAATATATCTGACTGTGAGATCCGGATTTTTCCAATTCCGTCATTTTGGATATATTGTAAAAAATATGTTCAATAAAGAAAGACGTCAGGGAGGTGGAGATGATGGCAAAAACCTGACACCTTTCCAGGCAATTTCCATTGCAATCGGAGGAACTGTAGGTGTATCTAATATGTCCGGTGTGGCAACTGCGATCGCAACCGGTGGTCCGGGAGCACTGTTCTGGCTGTGGGTGGCTGCACTTCTTGCAATGATCATCAAGATGACAGAAGTAACACTGGCAGTATATTACAGAGAAAAACAGCCAAATGGAGAATATCTCGGAGGACCTACATATTATATGCAGAAAGGTCTGGGAGATGAGAAGAAACTTCCGTTCTGGAGAATTTTTGCAGTATTGTTTGGTGGCTGTATCTTTATGACATGGTTTATCACTCTTCAGAACTTTACTGTATCTGAGGCTGTGGGAAGTACTTTTAAACTGCCATATATTGTGCCCTCAGTTCTGTATGTCCTTGCAATTTATTTGATCATCATCGGCGGGGTTAAGAAAGTAGGTGTCATCTCTTCTTATCTGACACCTGTTATGTGTCTTCTTTACATCGTGGGCTCTTTGCTTATTCTGATTATGAATGCAGATAAACTTCCGGAAACTTTCGGGCTGATCTTCAAAGGTGCTTTTACAGCACAGGCAGCTGTTGGCGGTTTCCTGGGAGCAGGTGTGGCAACAGCCATGCGTCTTGGTTTTGCCCGTTCAGTATACAGTAACGAGGCAGGCTGGGGAACTTCTCCAATGATTCATGCATCTGCAAAAACCGATCATCCTGTAAAACAGGGACTTATGGGTGCTTTTGAAGTATTTGCAGATACTATTGTTGTATGTTCCATGACAGGACTTGTTGTTATTGTAACTGGATACTGGAATTCAGGTCTGCAGGGTTCGGAACTGACTCTTACAGCTTTTGAATCCGGCATGGGATCTGTAGCGAGAGCATTAATTGCAATCAGTATTTTCCTGTTTGGACTTACCACATCTACAGGCTGGTTTACTTACTACAGTGTTATTCTGAAACACTGGCTGAAAGGTAAGCAGAAAGTGTTTAAAGTTGCAGAAAAAGTATTTATACTTGGTACACCTTTATGGGGACTTCTGGTTACTGTCCTGACACTCTACGGAAACGGAACACCGGCACAGCTGTGGGTAATTGCCGATTTTACTACAGTATTCCCGACCTTTGTAAATGTGGCGACTCTGTTTATTTTAAGCGGAACTTTCTTTAAGCTCCTGAAAGATTACAAAGCGCGTTATATGGGAATCGGAAAAGTGGATAAAGATTTTGATCTTTTTTATGAAGATAAAAAAGCAAAAGAGGGAAAATAAAGTTGGACAGAATTTTTTTTAACGGATGTATCCGTACATTAGATGACAGAAACACAGTTGCTCAGGCTGTGGGCGTTGAAAACGGCAGGGTTGTCTTTGTTGGAAGCAATGAAGAAGCATCAGGAATATCATGTGAAGACAGAGTAGACCTTAAGGGAAGATTACTTCTTCCGGGATTTGTGGATTCACATATGCATATGCTCAACTATGCATATGTGGAAAATTCCGTCAAGCTTTTTGACTGCAGAAGTGTGGAAGATATGCTGGAAGCTGCCAGAAAGAAAATGGAAGAAAATAAAAAAACTCCGGTAAGCTGGCTCTACTGCAGAGGCTGGAATGAGGAAAATTTTGAAAATCCACGTTACCCTCATAAAGATGAACTGGATTCACTGTCATCAGAGATTCCGATTATTATGGTGCGTGTGTGTGGCCATGTTGCAGTATGTAATACACCTGGACTCGAAAAGCTGCAGAAAATCAAAGAATTTGATGAGATTGCAAAAGACGTAAATCTGGAAACAGGTCTTATTAAAGAGAATGCGGTACAATTTTATTATTCTGTACTTGATGCACCGACACAGGCAGAAGTAGAGAATTATATAAAATACAGTGTGAAAAAACTGAATAAATGCGGTTTCACAGGAATTCAGTCCGATGATCTGGGAGCACTCCCCGGCAAAAACTGGAAGCGTATTATGAATGCATATAAAGCACTGGATGAGCGTGGAGAGCTGAATTTACGTCATTATGAGCAGTGTCTTTTTGAGCGTGCGGAAGATGCAAAAGCTTTTATCGAAGAAGGATACAGAACAGGCCAGAGAGGTGATCATTTTACGATAGGGCCTGTGAAACTGATCCAGGATGGTTCTCTTGGGGCCAGAACAGCGGCAATGAATGAACCATATGAAGATTCTCCAGGAAATACAGGCATTATTACATTCAGCCAGGAAGAATTGAATGAATTGTTTAAACTGTTTGACCAGAACCAGATGCAGGCAGCAGTTCACTGTATCGGTGACAGGGCAATGGATATGGTAATAGAAGCCATTAAGAATTCACCATACAGAAAAGATAATCTTAAAGGCCGCCATGGTATCGTCCACTGTCAGATCACAAATCCACAGATTCTGAAAGAGATGGCAGAGGAAGATATTCTTGCCTACATCCAGCCGGTTTTTGTGGATCTGGATATGAATACAGTGGAACCTGCTATCGGGGCACACCGCATGGAAGGAATCTATGCATGGAAAACCATGCTTGATCTGGGAATACATGCTTCAGGTGGTTCTGATGCCCCTGTGGACAGCTTTGATGCAATGGAGAATATTTATTTTGCAGTGACACGCAAAAACATCAGCGGTCAGCCGGAAGAAGGCTGGATCCCGTCAGAAAAGCTCAGTGTGGATGAGGCAGTGAAACTGTTTACAAAATATGCTGCTTATGCATCTTATACAGAGAATGAAAACGGAACTATTGAGACAGGAAAAAATGCGGATTTCGTGGTTCTGGAAAAAGATATCTATGAGATTGATCCTGATGAGATCAAAACTACAAAAGTAGATATGACCGTACTTGGAGGAAAGACGGTGTTTGAACGAAAATAAAATAATTGAGGAAAATCCTTCCGGAAAATGGTTCAAATCTGGACCATGACCGGGAGGATTTTTTTCTTACAGGAATTGATTTATACAGGGAAATTCGGTATGATGAAACTGTAACTGAAAGCAGAATGACCACTTACGTTTTTGTGTGAGGGACTGTGCGATATCAGCTATGGGAGGGAAGCAGTATGAAAAGGTTTTTATCTATTATTCTATCAATTTCTATGACGCTGGGATTGTTTGTAAATCCTGTTTTTGCAAGTGAAACAGCTTATACATCAGAACCTCAGATCTCGGCAGAAAGCAGTCAGATTGAGGCAGAGGGAAAAGATTCCGCAGGTCAGATGATCGCAGATGCCATATCGAAACAGGCGGCGGAACAGAATTCAGATGCTGCCTGTCACATATCAGGACTTACCATTGACAAAGAGAATATGACAGCTGAGGTCAGCTTTGTTACAGACGAAGATGCAGAAGTTATGGTAAGCATTTTTTCCGGAAAGCAAAGTGCTCTTTATGCTTCCGGAAAACAGAAAGTCACACCTGCGGAACACAGTACAACGGTCAAAATTGCCTGCAGAGATGGCATAAACAGTGTGCCCGATACTTTTACCGGAAAAGCGTATCTTCTGGACAGAGACAGCCATGAGCCACTCTGCGATCCTTTTACTACCAGCGAATACACAAAAGAGATCATGGATCTGAAGGCCTTCACTACAGAAGACTTTCCGGAAGACCGTGTGCTGAATCTGGACAGTGACACAGAGACAAACTTTGCAGTATACAGTGATGAGATCAGTGTGATCGAAGAAAATGCCGGCAAAAATCAGATCACGGATAACGGAGACGGCACGTATACAGTTACGAATGCGGATTCATCTTTTACCTCACTGATAAGTGGAGATAAATTATCCTATACAGATTCAGATGGAAATGTTCTTCTTCTTACAGTTTCAAAAATATCAGTAAATGGAAGCACTGTTACGATCTGGAAAGAAACAAAAGAAGAAGACCTTACTGATTATTTTGACTATCTGAAAATTGAGGTGACAGACCAGAATGTACCACTTGATATAGATGAAAGTACCATGGACGAAGGTGTTGAATTCCTGGGCTGTGATGTTGATACTCAGGGTGAACTTCCGGCAGCAGGCGCAGAAGGAGAAGGCAGTTTAAGTCACTCGCTGGCCTTTCAGATAAAGAAAAAAATACATAAAACAGAAGATGACAAAGCAGGCGTTGACATCAAAGGTGAACTGAATCTTCAGCTGAAGTCTACCCTGAAATATTATCTTTCCGCAAATTATCAGGAACTCTTATTCAAAATAGACTGCTCGATCAGTGTTTCCGGTGAAATTTCAGGAAAACTGGAAGAAAAACTTCCGTTAGCCAGAGTGGAGATACCAATACTTCCATGTGTCAGCGCAGGTTTTACACCGGCTTTTGTAGTAAGAGGTACAGGAGCAGTAAAATGGACCCTCGAATGGAAAGAAACTGTCGGCGTGGCTTATGATACGAAAAATGGATGCCGTGATGCAGGGGAAGCACCAACCACAACAGCCAAGGCTGAAATCAGCAAGACGATATTTGTCGGAATTGAAGCCACACCTTATGTATGTATTGTAAATGAGAACCTCTGCAAAACTTCCCTGGAAACTTCGGCAGGAATTGAAGTAAAGAGGACGCAGAGCGGAAATCTGGATAACACAAAGATACACAAATGCAAAGACTGCATTGCAGGATCCGTGAAATGCAAGGTGATGGTAAAAGTAAAATTGGATCTTGTAAAAGGTACAGTCAGCATGGAGGCAGTGCTTGTATCTCTTGAAGCGAAACTGTTCGATTATTATCGTTCTGCTACCTATAATGAATCCGGCTATGGCAGCTGTTCGCATGTGTATTATAAGACGAAAATCAGTGTAGATGATAAATCCGGGACAGCCGTGCCACAGGCATGGATCACACCTATGAGAGTCGGGGACAACGGACCGGCAGCAGTGAAGTTCCTTACAGATAAAGATTCACCGGAGATCACTTCCGTGTCAGCAGGGACAGATGGAACTGCCGTGGTTTATCTGCAGAAGGGAGACTATGTGTTCCATGCAAAAACAGATGAGCTGTCCTGCAAAAAAGAGGCAGAGATAAAGGCGAGATCCGAATATACAAATGAAGTAAATCTGACCATGGATACACGGACTTATCCAGTGACTGTCAAAGTACAGGACGGATCAGGAAATCCGGTGGCAGATATGGCTTTTAATGAAAAAGATCCGGAAACAGGAAAAACTCTCACTGTGGAGGGAAAAACAGATACAGACGGAAAAGCTGAGATCCGGCTTCCACTGGGAACTCATACTATCGAGGCAAGAAATAGCAGCTACAAAGGCTCCAGCGAAATCACAGTAACAAAAGATACCAATACATTAACTATAACTGTAGAAGAAATCAAATACGGAACTATTAACCTGATCGCAGTGGATGGAGATGGAAATGTGGTTTCCGGTGCGGCCATAAGTGGAGGAAATCTGTCTGCATTTCTGAGAACAGACAGCAGTGGACGTGCAAACTTCAGGGCAGAAGTAGGCCCGCTTATCATTCATGTAAAAAAAGACAAAGCCTCCGGAGATGCAGCTGTGGAAGTGGTCGAAGGAACACAGGATGTGACGGTGGTGCTGGACGATGGAAAGGCAACAGTTAATCTGACAGTTGTTGATGAAAATGGAAAAGCAGTGCAGGGAGCATCAATAAGTGTATCAAATCTGACAGATACTTTTACAACTGACAGTAATGGGAAAACGAAATTCAGAGTTGAACCAGGCCAGATTTCAGTCTGCGCACGGAAAGACGGCTATTATGTAAGAGAATCTTTCAGTGTGAAAAAAGAAAACCAGACAATTGAGCTTAAATTAGAAGTAACACATTTACTTACTGTTAATGTTATAGATGAAAATGGAAAACCAGTAAAAAATGCTACTGTAACCGGACTTGATCTGAAGGAGGATTCTGTAACAAATGTGAATGGTGTTGTTACAATTAATGCACCAAAAGGAAAGCAGTGCGTAGAGGCATACACAGACAGTGCATTTGGTTATGGCAGTGTGGAAATAAATGATGCGGAAGAAAAACTGACCATATCATTAAATGAGACAAACTTTTTCTGGACATTGAATGGCGGCAAAATGCGGATATTTGGAAGCGGTAAAATGCCAGATGGAAGTGTTGTCCATGAAGAGTGGCTTCCATGGCAGCTTTTGAATCTTACAATAACAGATGTTGTAATAGAGGAGGGAATTACGAATCTTGGATACAGAGCTTTTTATGACTGTTACAGTCTGAAAAATGTGAAAATGGCAGATACTGTAACGGATATTGGAGTCAGGTCTTTTGAGTGTTGTGAAAATCTGGAAAATATAAAAATTTCTGAAGCAGTAACCAATATAAGCGATTATGCATTTATTGGATGTAGCAGTCTGGAAAATGTGGATATACCGGAAAGTGTAATCAAAATTGGAATAGATGCGTTCAGATATTGCAACAGTTTAAAAAGTATAAGAATACCGGATTCAGTAACAGATATTGATTACAGGGCATTCTGGGGATGCAGCAGTCTGGAGAATGTTGTACTGTCAGATTCTATGACAGTTTTGAAGGCTGATCTGTTTTATTATTGCAGTAATCTTAAAAGCGTTCAGATACCGAATTCTGTGACAAAAATAGATTATGCATTTACTGGCTGCAGTAGTCTGGAAAGTATATGGCTACCGGGTTCTGTGGAAGAGATTAATGGCGCTTTTAGAGGTTGTAGCAGTTTGAAAAGCATAAGAATACCGGATTCCGTAACAAAGATGAAGTCCGCTTTTTCAGGATGTAGCAGCCTTGAAAGTATTTATGTGCCAGATTCTGTAACAGATATGGATACTGCATTTGCGGGTTGCAGTAAACTGAAAAATGTAAACATATCAAATTCAGTAACAGGACTCTGGGAGACATTTGCACGCTGCAGCAGTCTGGAAAGTATTTATATTCCGGATTCAGTAACAATCATTGAATATGAAGCATTTTATGAGTGTAATAATTTAAAGAACGTCAGATTGTCGGAATCATTGGAAAAAATCAATGATTATGCGTTTATGTATTGCAGCAGCCTTGAAAGTATACAGATACCGGATTCAGCGTGGAAATTAGGATGGAGTGTTTTTAACGGTTGTAGCAAATTAAAAGCTATTGTTTTGTCGGAGAAGATGAGTGACATTGGAAATTCAGCGTTTAAAAATTGTACCAGTCTGGAGTCAATTGTATTACCGGATAAGAATATAACTATCAGAGCCAGTGCCTTTGAGGGTTGTACGAATCTGAAAAAAGTAGAAACACGGAAACCATTGACGTATATAGAGACAAAAGCATTTAAAGACTGTATTAATTTAAAACAAATCTGTATAGCAGCAGTTTCATATGTGGCGGATGATGCGTTTGAAAACTGTCCTGCAGCAATTATTCAACAGGAAGCAACTTCTGCTTCTGGTACAGATGACACGTTCTCTGACTCCGCAGTTCTGGAAACAGAAGATGAATTATCGGAAACCGATCCGAGTGCAGCGGCATCTGATGCAGATGGTCTGACTGAAATAATTCTTACAGATGAAGATAATGAAGAAGCTGTTTCAGGCGAGGATATTTTCGACAGTGAAGAGGTAATCCCGGAGACAGAAGCTGATACAGAGGACACCACAGAAGCCAATACAGAAGAGCAGGAAACATCAGCTCCGGCAGCAGATCTCAGTGACATCTCCGATGATCCGGAAGCGACAGTGACAGTTATGGAAAAGGAAACTTACGGAGCGCAGGCAAGAGTAGCAGTCAACTACTGGAATGACCTTCTGGAGACAAATCTGGTTCCTGGTGAAAGATATCTGATGGTCTATGTCTGCAGAAAAGATGAAGACGACCTTCTGAATTCAAAGAACGTATATTATATGGAACAGAAAACGGCAGACGAAGAGGGAACCATTTTGTTTAAATATCCGCTTATGGTGTTTGCATCAGGTCCTTCAGCTCCAACCAGAACAGATCCGGAAATTTATGTTTACGGCCCATCTGCGGAAAATAATCTGTCTGATGCGAATGTGGAAATTTCGCCTCTCACAGAAAACGGAACCTGGCAGTCTCCGGAAATAGAAGTTGGCTACAGAGGAAAATATCTCACAGAAGATGTAGATTACCGGGTGAGCGGTGACCTGAACGTGAATGAAGCCGGAGAATATTCTGTTCTGATCAAAGGAAGGGGCAATTACAGCGGAAGAATCAGGGTATACTTTACCGTAAATGAAAAAGATGTTTCTGAGGATCCGGCAGATCATGAACACAGATATACAGCTTCTTATCAGTGGGAAAAAACAGCAGACGGACAGATGAGCTGCACAGTTGTCTGGGACTGCACTGTAAACAATTGTGGCGCAGAGTCTGTTACAGATGCAGATGTTACCAGAACCGGAACATATTGTACAGGTTTTATATACAAAGCCTCCGCAGTACTTGATGGGGTGATGTACACAGATACTTACAGAGAAGCCGGAGCAGGACATTCCTGGACCTCCTGGAAAACTGTTTCAGCTGCAACTGTATTTCAGGCAGCAAAACAGACAAGAACCTGCCAGAGATGCAAAATATTCGAAAACAGAACCAGTGGCAGTAAGTTAAAACCAATCATTCAGACAAATGCGAACAGTTTTCCGCTGAAAGTAAAACAGACAACAACGAAGCTGAAAGTGACAGGTCTGGCAGCAGGAGACAGAATTGTATCCTGGAAATCTTCCAATCCGAAGATACTGACAGTTACAGCTAACGGTAAACTGAAAGCAGGAAAGAAAACAGGAAAAGCAACGCTTACCATAACTCTTGCAAGCGGACTTAAGAAACAGATCAAAGTCAAAGTACAGAAAAAAGCAGTAAAAACAACGAAGATTTCTGTATCACAGATGCGTATAGTTCTGAAAAAAGGAAAGAAACAGTTACTGAGACCAGTGATCACACCGATTACTTCATTGCAGAAAATTACATTTTCTTCCTCCAACAAAAAGATTGTTTCTGTAAACAAAAAAGGCCAGATCACAGCCCGCAAAAAGGGCAGGGCAAAGATTACAATCCGTTCAGGAAGCAAAAAGAAAGTGGTAACAGTTACGGTGAAGTAAAGCAGAAAATCTGCGAAGTAACAGGGAAAGGATAACGTAAATACATACGAAAAAGAAATATGGTCTGAAAATATACCTGTTTCTTTCAGTGGAATTCTGTTAAAATAGAGTGCATAAAATGTTTTTTTATCTGTATTATATAAGAAAGCCGGTTTGAGGAAAGAATGAAAGCAATATCTATATATACTATTACCAGAAATCAGAATACAGATCAGTTGTCCAGGCTGGAACGTCAGTTATCGGGAAGAGCTTCCTTTCTGAAAGTACGTGAATGGGAACTGGAAAGCATGAAATCTCTGGTAAGGCATCTGGAGGAACATATGCAGGAAGTATATGCCCTGCGTTTTTTTTATTCGTTTCAGATACCGAAGCTGGGAAAAGAATTTGATCTTCTCCAGATCAAAGATGACCAGATCGTTAATATTGAACTGAAAAGTGGAACTGTATCTGACGAAGCCATCTGTAAGCAGCTTTTGCAGAACCGTTATTATCTTTCCGTACTGGGAAGGCCGGTCCAGTCATATACCTACATCAGCAGTCAGGACAGACTGGTAAGACTTACCAGCCATGATCATATTGCGGAGGGAGACTGGAAACCACTGGCAAAAGCTTTGCAGAAGAAAAGCTGCGATTATACAGGGGAGATTGAAAAGCTTTTTCAGGCGGAATTATTTCTGTTTTCTCCATTGACAGAACCGGAGCGTTTTTTGCAGAAAGAGTATTTTCTTACTTCACAGCAGAGAGATATTGAGCGGCAGATACTGAAGGCAATACATGAAAAAACCACAGGACATTACTGGTTTACAGGCCTTCCGGGAACAGGAAAGACTTTGCTTCTTTATGATATTGCAATGAGACTTTCGTTACGGCACAGAGTATGCATGATACACTGCGGTGATGCCGGGCAGAAATGGAGACAGTTGCATGATCGTCTTCAGAGAATTGATTTTCTGTCTGACACTCAGCTGGAAAATGAAAGTCAGCTGGAAAAGTACCGGGCGATCCTGGTAGATGAGACACATTTTCTTTCCGAAGAAAAAGTAAAGATAATTTTGAATGCGGCAGTACAGCAGCCGGTGATTTTTTCAAGTGACAGTGAAGATACAATATCATCGGATGAGGTAGAACGAAATGCAGTAACATTGCTGGAAAGCATGGAAGATATCAGAAAGTTTCATCTGACAAACCGTATCCGGACAAATGCGGAACTGTCATCTTTTATCCAGCATATGATGCATCTGCCGGAACAGAAAGTACAGAGACATTATCCGCATATACAGATTGCATATGCAAATAATAATGTGGAAGCTGAAAATCTCCTGAAAGATTACATAAGGCAGGGATATCAGTATAAGCCACTGCATGACACAGAGCGTCTGGCTGTTCTGACAGACGAGAAGTATTATTATGATGAAAAAGGATATCTCAGGTACATATATTCAGAGAATTGTGAGAAGAAGTATATAAGAGAACTTTTTCATCAGCTGAATCAGGCAAAAAACAGTATCGCACTGGTTATAAAAGAAAATGAAGAAGTATATGCAAAATTACTGGATGTTTTGCAGGCGAGAGGGGATATGAAGGGAGAAAAATATGGATCATTTTGAATTACACTCCGAATACAAACCTACCGGCGACCAGCCTCAGGCAATTGAGAAACTGGTCAAAGGATTCAAAGAAGGCAACCAGTTCGAGACTTTGCTGGGTGTTACCGGATCCGGTAAGACCTTCACCATGGCAAACGTCATCGCCCAGTTAAATAAACCAACTTTGGTACTTGCGCACAATAAAACACTTGCAGCACAGCTGTACGGTGAGTTTAAGGAATTCTTTCCTGAGAACGCAGTGGAATATTTTGTCTCCTATTACGATTATTACCAGCCGGAGGCTTATGTGCCATCTACAGATACTTATATTGCGAAAGATGCCTCTACAAATGATGAAATTGATAAACTGAGACTGTCTGCGACAGCCGCACTTTGTGAGCGGCGTGATGTAGTGGTAATTTCTTCAGTATCCTGTATATATGGTCTGGGTGCTCCGCAGGAATTCTTTGACATGATGATTTCTCTTCGTCCTGGAATGCAGAAGGACAGAGATGACGTGATCAGACAGCTCATAGATATTCAGTATAACAGAAACGAAACGGATTTTCATCGAGGCACTTTCAGAGTAAGAGGAGACGTACTGGAGATATTCCCCGCAAACTCTACAGACAGAGCCATTCGTGTGGAGTTTTTCGGAGATGAGATTGACCGGATTACAGAGATTGACGTACTTACAGGAGAGATAAAGAGTGTACAGCAGCATGCAGCAATCTTTCCGGCATCTCATTATGTAGTACCTCAGGAACAGATTCAGCGGGCAGCAGATGCAATTCTGGAAGAGATGAAAGAGCAGGTAGCTTATTTCAAGAGTGAAGACAAGCTTCTGGAAGCACAGCGTATTGCAGAGAGGACAAACTTTGATGTAGAGATGATGAAAGAAACAGGATTCTGTTCAGGAATCGAGAATTATTCGAGACACCTTACAGGACTGGCTCCGGGACAGCCACCATATACACTGATGGATTATTTTAAAGATGACTTTCTTCTTATTATAGATGAGTCTCACAAGACAGTTTCACAGGTAGGAGGAATGTATGCCGGGGATCAGAGCAGAAAACAGACACTGGTGGATTATGGCTTTCGGCTTCCATCTGCAAAGGACAACCGACCCTTAAGTTTTGACGAATTTGAGAACAAACTGGATCAGGTTATGTTTGTATCTGCAACTCCGGGACAGTATGAAGCAGAACATGAACTTCTAAGAGCAGAACAGATCATACGTCCGACAGGACTTCTGGATCCGAAAGTTGAAGTACGCCCTGTTGAAGGTCAGATTGATGACCTGATCGGTGAAGTAAATAAAGAAACAGAAAAAGGCCACAAAGTCCTGATCACAACACTGACTAAAAGAATGGCAGAGGATCTGACCGATTACATGCGTGATGTGGGGATTCGTGTAAGATATCTTCATTCTGACATTGATACACTGGAACGTGCGCAGATCATCCGCGATATGCGACTGGATGTGTTTGATGTTCTTGTCGGTATCAACCTTTTGCGAGAAGGTCTTGATATTCCGGAAATCACACTGGTGGCAATTCTGGATGCCGACAAGGAAGGATTCCTTCGTTCAGAAGTTTCACTGATTCAGACAATTGGACGAGCTGCCAGAAACAGTGAAGGCCATGTTATCATGTATGCAGATGTGATGACAGATTCCATGAAAAAAGCCATCGAGGAAACTGAACGAAGAAGAACGATCCAGGAAGCTTATAATAAAGAACATGGAATCACGCCGACGACGATTAAAAAGGCAGTCAGGGATCTGATCACAGTATCCAGGGCCGTGGCAGAAACAGAAGACAAACTGCAGAAAGATCCGGAGTCCATGAGCAGAAAAGAACTTCAGGGACTTATCCGTAAAGTTGAAAAACAGATGCGTGCAGCTGCCGCAGATCTTAACTTTGAACAGGCAGCAGAACTACGTGACAAGATGATTGAACTGAAAAAAAGTCTGGAAGAACTGTAAAATTAAAATCAAATACACTTTCCTCTTGTACAGTGAAGAATTAAGTGATAAACTAATACTCAAGTTGTTTTTGTTGTGAAAACAATTGCGGAAGTTCATAAACGAAAGAGGGAATCATAATGCAGTTTGCAAAAAGGCTGGACAGATTTGGAGAAGAAATCTTTGCTGCGTTGAATAACAGGCGAATGGAACTGGAACAGCAGGGAATGAAAATATATAACATGAGTGTAGGAACGCCGGATTTCAAAACGCCGGAATATATCAAAAAAGCACTGGCTGAAGCGGCAATGGATGACAATAACTGGAAGTACAGTCTTCGTGATCTGCCGGAACTTCTGGAGGCAGTCTGTGATTATTATAAGAAGCGTTTCCAGGTTGAACTGACACCGGATATGGTTATGTCTGTATATGGAAGTCAGGAGGGAATGGGACATCTTGGAATGGCGCTTTGTGACGAGGGTGATATTGTTCTTCTTCCTGATCCATGTTATCCTGTTTTTGCGGCAGGAAGCCTTATGGCGGGAGCAAAGCCATATTACTATCCGCTGGTTGCAGAACATGATTTTCTTCCTTATGTAAAGGACATTCCGGAAGACATAGCAAGAAAAGCAAAATACATGATCGTGTCACTTCCGTCAAATCCGGTAGGAAGTATTGCAACCCCGGGACTGTATGAAGAAATAATTGAATTTGCAAAAAAATATGATATTCTGATCATACATGATAATGCATATAGCGATATTATTTACGATGGAGTCCATGGTGGAAGTTTTCTGGCTGTACCCGGAGCAAAAGAAGTAGGTGTGGAATTTTTCAGTCTTTCCAAATCTTTTAATGTTACCGGGGCGCGCATCAGTTTCCTGGTTGGACGCCCGGATGTAATTGCAGCACTTCATAAACTGAGAAGCCAGATCGATTTTGGCATGTTCCTTCCAATTCAGAAAGCAGCCATTGCAGCACTTAGGGGACCTCTGGAAAGTGTACAGGAGCAGTGCAGAATGTATCAGGAGAGAAGAGATGCACTCTGTCAGGGACTCAGAAGTATTGGCTGGGATCTGCCAAATGGAAAAGGCACAATGTTTGTCTGGGCCAGAATTCCCGGAGGCCGGACAGACAGTATGGCATTTTGTATGGAACTGATGGAAAAAGCCGGCGTGATTGTCACACCGGGAGCAAGTTTCGGACCGCATGGAGAAGGATATGTACGTTTTGCACTTGTTCTTCCACCGGAGAAGATTAAAGAAGTGATAGAAGCAATCCGCAACAGCGGAATTTAAGGATAGAATTATCAGGAGTTTATGTAAAAAGGACGAAGGGGTTCTACGGAGCTTGCTTCGTCTTTTTGTTGTGCAAAAATTAACAAAGTGCATAAAAAAACAGAAAAAATAATAAGAAAAATGTTGAAAAATGATAATAACTGTGCTATCGTATCAATAAAGAATTCTTTGTACAAAACAACGTTTCATATAATGAAACAAATATAAAGAGGTGGAGCTGACCTCTAAATTTTAAAATCTAAAACAGAAACAAAGTTTCACAATATGAAACAAATGGAGGGACGGAAATGGAATTATCAAAAAGTGCAGGATCAATCAAACATTCAGCAATTCGCAGAATGTTTAATAAGGCAATGCAGTATGATCATGTAATCAGCTTTACATTAGGGGAACCGGATTTTACAGCATCACCGAATGTTGTAGAAGCCGGATGCGAAGCTATTCGTGAAGGAAAAACAAAATATTCTGCAAATGCAGGAATCGTACCGTTAAGAGAAGCTGTTGCAGCTTCATTAAAAAGAGATATGGATATGGAATATGATCCGGCTACAGAAATTTCAATTACTACCGGTGGAATGGGAGCTTTATTTCTGACTCTTAAATCTCTTGTAAATCCGGGAGATGAAGTAATCATCTGCGAACCGTACTGGACAAATTATGTTCAGCAGGTGCAGATGTGTGATGGAGTTCCTGTATTTGTTGTATGCAGAGAAGATAATGATTTTATGCTGGATCTTAAAGATCTGGAAAATGCAGTTACAGACAAAACCAAAGTTCTGATCATTAATTCACCAAGTAATCCTACAGGATCAGTGCTTGATGAAGCAACACTGAGTGGTATTGCGGAAATCGCCAAAGCTCATGATCTGGTAGTTATATCTGATGAAGTATACAAAACTATTGTTTATGACGGACTGAAATATAAGAGTATTTCACAGTTCCCTGGGATGAAGGAACGTACCGTAGTTGTAAACAGTTTCTCAAAGGGCTACGCAATGACCGGATGGCGAGTTGGATATGCAGCAGGTCCTGACTGGATCATTGACTGCGTAACAAAACTTCAGGAAGATGTAGCAGCCTGCGCAGCTATGCCCTGTCAGTATGCAGCACTGGAAGCCTTGACGGGATCACAGGAATTTAACCACTACATGGTTGAAAAATACGCAGAGCGCCGCAAGGTAATGGTTGAAAAATTAAATGAGATTCCTGGAGTATCCTGTAAAGCACCGAAAGGAACTTTCTATGCATTTGCAAATATTAAGGAACTTGGACTTGGTTCACAGGATTTTGCAGATAAGCTTCTGGAAGAAAAACAGGTAGTTGTAGTACCTGGAACTGCTTTTGGTGAAGGTGGTGAAGGATATATCCGTCTTTCCTATGCTACAGATATGAAAAATATTGTAGAAGGACTGAAACTGATTGGAGAATTTGCAACAGAACTTATGAACAGTAAATAATATTAACTTAATCAGGAGGGAAAGAGATTTATGAGTAAATTTTTACAGAAAATGTCAGAAAAATTTGCACTTGTCCTGTTTTTATCTGCTGTAGCAGGTGTGGCATTGGGACTTATCCTTGGAGATAAGGCAGATTACATTAAACCGCTGGGAACAGTATTTACCCGACTTTTGACAATGGTAGTACCAGTACTTGTATTTTTTTCTATTTCATCATCTTTTGCAAATATCGGAAATGCAAGAAAACTGTCCAAATGGGCAGGTAAAGTAATCGGATGGTTCCTGCTTACTACATTTGTAGGAACAATCATCGGTATCATTATGGGGCTCATTTTTAAACCGGGTCTTGGTATCGGACTTCCTAACGGAGCCGATTATGAAGTTACAAAAATCACAGCAGATATGTTCATTGAATGGCTTCCGTCTAATGCTGTAGGTGCTCTGGCAGAGGGAAATACTATCCAGATTGTATTCCTATCTATTTTTGTAGGTATTGCAGCTGTATGTCTCCCAGATGGAAAATCAAAAGACACAATCGTAAATCTTCTGAATTCCATGCAGGATCTTACACTGAAAATTGTACAGGGAATCATGTACTATGCACCAATCGGTATCTGTTGCCTGATGGCTTCCTCTATTTCCAGTCTTAAAGGCGCATTCCTGAAAGAAATGGGAAGCTTCCTGATCGCAGTTACTCTTGGATTTGCAATCCACATTGTACTTTGCTATTTCGGTGCTCTGAAATTCTTTGCGAAGATCAGCCCGATCAGATTTACAAGAAAACTTTTCCCTGCACTTATTACAGCATTCACAACAACAAGTAGTGCCGGTACAATGCCAATGACTCTGCAGTGTGTAAAAAATATCGGTTGTGATGATGAAATCGCAGACTTTGGTGTACCGCTTGGTGTAACATTTAACATGGACTCTATGGCTGTAGAAATTCCTCTGTATATCATGTTAGGTATGTTTGCAATCGGCCAGAGCCCGAGTTTCCCGCAGCTTCTTCTGTTTGGCCTTATGGGTGTTGCATTCTCCGTTGGCTGTGCAGGTGTTCCTGGTGGTGGACTTGCAATTGCAGTTATCCTGATCAATGCATTTGGTCTTCCTGTAGAAGTAGTAGGCTGGATCGCAGCAATCTTTTTCTATCTTGACATTACAGGAACAACTATTAATATCTGGGGTGATGCAGTATGCACCACAATTGTTGCAAAATCTGAAGGAATGTTTGATAAAACCAAATTTAATTCCTGATAATTGGAGGTTGTTTTTGTGAAAGAAGTAATTACACTGGGAGAACCGATGGTTGTTTTTATGGCAGATGCGCCGGGTTCCCTGGAAGATGCGGAGCATTTTTCAAAAGGAATGGCAGGAGCAGAAATGAACGTGGCCATTGGACTGTCCAGACTTGAACATGATGTTATGTATTTGACGAAACTTGGAAATGATCCGTTTGGAAAGTACATGCAGAAGTTCATGGCAAATGAAAAAATCCTTACAGATGGAATCCACATCGATCCTGTATATCAGACCGGATTTTATCTGAAAACAAAGGTTCTTGAGGGAGATCCGGAGATCTTTTATTACAGAAAAAATTCAGCAGCGTCTCATCTTTGCCCTGAAGATGTGGATAAAGTGGACTTTGCAGGTGCAAAATGGCTGCATGTGACTGGAATTTCACCTGCGCTGTCTGAGAGCTGCAGAGCAGCAGTGTTCAGAAGCATAGAAAGAGCAAGAGAATACGGAATGACAGTTTCTTTTGATCCGAATATACGAGTTTCTCTGTGGGAGACTACAGAAGAAATGCAGGAATGTATGAACAAGATTGCGTCACTCAGTGATTATATTCTTCCTGGAATAAAGGAAGGAAAGATTCTGACAGGCCTGGATACTGTTGATGAGATTGCAGATTTTTATCTCAACATGGGCTGCAAAGGTGTCATAATTAAAAATGGTGAAAAGGGAGCCTGCTATAAATTAAAAGGAGAATCTCTGAAAGAAGTAGCCGGTTATCATGTGGAACATATCGTGGATACTGTAGGTGCAGGAGATGGATTTGCAACAGGTGTGATAAGCGGATGCCTGGAAAAACTTCCTATGGCTGAAGCTGTAAGACGTGGTAATGCCATTGGTTCTATTGTAATTACCAGCAAGGGTGATAATGAAAATCTTCCTACACGAGATGAACTGATAAAATTTATGGGAAACAACGGGAGATAAAAAATGGATGTTGAAAAACTGATTGAAGAATATAAAATCATGCCATTAGTTACGCTGGAAACTTCAGAGATGGCAGAAATCCTTGGGGAAGCACTGACAGAATGTGGGCTTAATATTGTAGAAGTTACTTTCCGTTCTGATGCAGCTGCCGGAGCTATCCGCATTCTTACAGAAAAATTTCCAAATCTTCTTGTAGGAGCAGGTACTGTTCTGACAACAGGAATGGTAGATCAGGCACTGGAAGCAGGCGCAAAATTTATTCTTGCGCCTGGATTTAACAGAGAAGTCGTGGCGTACTGTCAGGAAAAAAATGTTCCTGTATATCCGGGCTGTATGACGCCAACAGAAATCGACATGGCCTACAGCATGGGTTTGCGCACAGTAAAAATTTTTCCGTTTGTACCTATGGGAGGACTTCCTGTACTGAAAGCAGTTGCAGCACCATATAAAATGATGAAGTTTGTTGTTACTGGAGGAATCAAAAATGAGAATCTGGCAGAAACACTGGCTTATGATAAAATTATTTCCTGTGGTGGAAGCTGGCTGATCAGTGGCACAAAACTGAAAGCAGGAGACAAGGCTGGTATCGTACAGGATATCAAAGAGGCGATGAAACTGGTCAAGTAAGATGCTTATTGGTATTACGGTGAACGGAATTTGCGGCAACAATACTTGCACATTTGATAAAAGTGTGGCATATTAAAGAAAAGATTAGTGTGAGAATCGGAAGCAGTTCTATTCAGACTGCTTCCGGTTTGTTATGGAAGGGGAAAATATGTCAGCAACAATACAATCACTTGAACGTGCACTGGATATTCTGGAAATGCTGGGTAAGCATCCCGGGGGAATGCAGGTAAAAGATCTGTCGCAGCAGCTGGAACTGAACAAAAGTACAGTCAGCCGTATGTTATATACACTCGGTGAAAGAGGGTATGTTCAGAAAAAACCAGACGGTTCTTACAGACTTGGAATTAAGATAGTAGAATTATGCAGCCTACATCTGAACAGTCTTCAGCTGAAAACAGAAGCATTGCCATTTATGGAACAGCTCAGGAATCAGACCGGTCTTATTATTCATCTGGGTGCTCTGGATGATAATGAAATCGTATATCTTGAAAAACTTACTTCCTATACTAATATACGAATGTATTCACAGATTGGAAAACGCGCCTGGCTGCATAGCACAGGAATGGGAAGGGCAATATTGTCAACCATGAGTAATAAAGATGTCCTGAAAATACTGAAAGAAAAGGGTATGCCAGCAGTTACATCAAGAACATGTGTGAAAGAAGAGGAACTGCTGAAGCAGCTGGATGAGATCCGGCATCGGGGTTATGCTGTCGATGATGAAGAAAATGAAATCGGAATGAGATGTGTGGCAGCACCGATTTTTGATTATCGTGGAGATGCGATAGCAGCAGTCAGTGCGACTGGTTTTCTGGAAATGCTTCCTTATGAAAAAGTAGACGATATAGGAAAATGCGTGGCAGACTGTGCAGATAGTATTTCTGCATGTATGGGCTATCAGAAGAAAAACACATCTTTTTATTAATTGGAATATTGTAAAAGAAGCGGTTGATTTTTAATATTTAATAACTGCTTCTTTTTTTATTTATTCAAAAAAAATTCACAAATAAATGTTGACAAATGTTTACGACAGTGCTATCTTAACAATATAGATGTTAGCACTCCTACAAATTGAGTGCTAACAACTAAATCGGAAAGGAGCTGAGAGCATGGATGAAGTTTTGACAGACCGTAAGAAATTAATCCTTAAGGCAATTATCAAGACTTACATGGAAACTGGCGAGCCCGTAGGATCCAGAACAATTTCCAAGGATCCGGATCTGAATGTCAGCTCAGCAACAATCCGGAATGAGATGTCTGACCTGACAGACCTTGGCTATATTATTCAGCCACATACGTCGGCAGGTAGAATTCCTTCTGACAAAGGTTATCGCCTCTATGTGGATGAGCTGATGCAGGAAAAGGAAGATGAAATTCAGGAAATACGTAATCTGATGATTGAGAAGACAGATAAGATGGAAAAGGTGCTCAAGAATGTGGCACGTGTTCTTGCTTCCAACACCAATTACGCTACAATGGTTTCAGTTCCTCAGTACAGTGGAAGCAAGCTGAAATTTATTCAGCTGTCCAGGGTCAATGAATTGCAGCTTGTGGCAGTTGTAGTATGCGAGGGAAATGTGATCCGTAATCAGATTATCGATCTTGATGAAGAAATGGATGACGAAACGATCCTGAAGCTGAATCTGCTGCTGAATACCAATCTTAACGGACTGCCAATACAGGATATTAACCTGGGAATGATCGCAAGACTGAAAGAACAGGCGGGAATTCACAGTGGTCTGGTAGCAAGAGTTCTGGATGCTGTAGCTGCGACAATTCAGGTAGATGAAGATGATATGGAAATCTATACATCGGGAGCAACGAACTTCTTCAAATACCCGGAGCTTTCAGATAAGACGAAAGCAACCGAACTGATTTCTGCTTTTGAAGAAAAACAGGAACTGGTTGACCTGGTAAAAGAAAGAATGGCTGATGAAGATAATACCGGAGTTCAGGTTTATATTGGAGATGAACTTCCAATTGCGACCATGAAAGACTGCAGTGTTGTTACAGCGACATATGAGCTGGGCAACGGAATGCATGGAACAATCGGTATCGTAGGTCCGAAACGTATGGATTACGAGAATGTAGTCAACAGCCTGAAAACGCTTAAAGTTGAGCTGGATCAGGTGTTCAAAAAAAATAAAGAAGACAGTTAGCAGTCAAAGTAGAAAGGCGGTAGAACAAGCGTGACAGAAACAGAGAAAAGTACAGCGGAAGTTCAGGACGAAGTAGAGAAGGAAATACCGGAAACAGATCCTGTAACTGAGCCAGTGGAGGAATCGCCGGAAGCTACGGCAGGAAATTCCGAAGAGGAAACAGAATCCGCTGAGACTGAAGAAAATAAAGAATCCAAAGGAAAGACTTCTTTCTTTGGCAAAAAGAAAAAAGATAACAAATTAGAACAGCAGGTTGAAGACCTGACAGACAGACTCAAGAGAAGCATGGCTGAGTTCGATAATTTCCGTAAACGTACGGAAAAAGAAAAATCCAGTATGTATATCATCGGAGCAAAAGAGATCATCGAGAAGATCCTTCCGGTGGTTGATAACTTCGAAAGAGGTCTGGCACAGGCTCCGGAAAACGATCCGTTTGCTGAGGGAATGCAGAAGATCTATAAACAGTTTACTACTACACTGGAAAGCCTGGGAGTAGAACCGATAGAAGCAGTTGGCAAAGAATTCAATCCGGATTTCCATAATGCGGTAATGCATGTGGAAGATGAAGAAGTAGAAGATAACATTGTTGTGGAAGAACTCCAGAAAGGATACACCTATAAAGGATTTGTAGTTCGCCACAGCATGGTAAAGGTTGCAAACTGACCTAGAACACTTAATGAAAACGAGCAGAATGCGAAGTTTGAGTTTAGTGTGAAGGTCGCTCGAAGGAACTTAATAAGTCCGACTGTAAGGAGAGACGAATTTAGTGAATCGAGCTTCCTTAATCAGATGTGCGAAGCACATAAGATGCGAAAAGCATCTTGATTCTGGAAGGACTGTAAGGAGAGACGAATTTAGTGAATCGAGCTTCCTTAATTTGAATGTATAACAATTTTAGAAATAAACAGGAGGAAAATTATCATGGGAAAGATTATTGGTATTGACTTAGGTACAACAAACAGCTGTGTAGCCGTTATGGAAGGCGGACAGCCGACAGTTATCGCAAATACAGAAGGAGCAAGAACAACACCATCTGTTGTTGCTTTCACAAAAACAGGAGAACGTCTTGTAGGTGAACCTGCAAAACGTCAGGCAGTAACAAATGCAGAAAGAACAATTTCTTCTATTAAAAGGGAAATGGGTACAGATTACCGTGTAACAATCGATGACAAAAAGTATTCTCCGCAGGAAATTTCAGCTATGATCCTTCAGAAACTGAAAAAAGATGCAGAAGGATATCTTGGAGAATCTGTAACAGAAGCAGTTATTACTGTTCCGGCATACTTCAATGATGCTCAGCGTCAGGCAACAAAAGATGCCGGTAAAATTGCAGGACTTGATGTAAAACGTATTATCAACGAGCCTACAGCAGCAGCGCTTGCATACGGACTTGATAACGAAAAAGAACAGAAGATTATGGTTTACGACTTAGGTGGTGGTACATTTGATGTATCTGTTATCGAGATCGGTGATGGTGTAATTGAAGTTCTTTCCACAGCAGGAAATAACCGTCTTGGTGGTGATGACTTTGACCAGAAAGTAACAGACTGGATGATCGAAGAGTTCAAGAAAGCAGAAGGCGTAGATTTAAGTGCTGATAAAATGGCTCTTCAGAGACTGAAAGAAGCAGCAGAAAAAGCTAAAAAAGAACTTTCTTCTGCAACAACTACAAATATCAACCTTCCGTTCATTACTGCAACAGCAGAAGGACCGAAGCATTTCGATATGAATCTTACAAGAGCTAAATTTGATGAACTGACACATGACCTGGTAGAAAAAACAGCAGAACCGGTTCGTCGTGCACTGTCAGATGCAGGCATTACAGCAGCTGAACTGGGTCAGGTACTTCTGGTTGGTGGCTCTACACGTATCCCAGCTGTACAGGACAAAGTAAAACAGCTTACAGGCAAAGAGCCAAGCAAATCTCTGAACCCTGATGAATGTGTTGCACTTGGTGCATCTGTACAGGGTGGTAAACTTGCTGGTGATGCAGGTGCCGGTGACATCCTTCTTCTTGATGTTACTCCGCTGTCTCTGTCAATCGAGACAATGGGTGGTATCGCAACTCGTCTGATCGAGAGAAATACAACAATCCCGACCAAGAAGAGTCAGATCTTCTCTACAGCAGCAGATAACCAGACAGCAGTTGATATCAACGTAGTACAGGGTGAACGTCAGTTTGCAAAAGACAACAAATCCCTTGGCCAGTTCCGTCTGGATGGAATCCCGCCAGCACGTCGTGGTGTTCCGCAGATTGAAGTTACATTCGATATTGATGCCAACGGTATTGTTAATGTTTCTGCAAAAGACCTTGGAACAGGAAAAGAACAGCACATCACAATTACAGCTGGATCCAACATGTCTGATTCCGAAATCGACAAAGCAGTAAAAGAAGCTGCTGAATTCGAAGCACAGGATAAGAAACGTAAAGAGGCAATTGATACAAGAAATAATGCTGATTCCATGGTATTCCAGGTAGAAAATGCTCTGAAAGAAGCTGGTGATAAACTGGATGCAAATGATAAAGCAGCAGTTGAAGCTGATCTTAATGCACTGAAAGATCTTCTTGCTCAGACAGCAAACGGAGATCTTACAGATTCTCAGATTGCTGATATCAAAGCAGCTCAGGAAAAAATGATGGAAAGTGCACAGAAACTTTTCTCTAAGATGTATGAGCAGACACAGCAGGCTGGCGGTCAGGCTGGTCCGGACATGGGTAACATGGGTGGCGGAAACGCTTCTCAGGGCGGTAATGAAGCCGGATATGGCGATGATGTTGTAGATGCTGATTACAAAGAAGTTTAATAGAATCAAGTAAGTCCCCTGCTTCAATGTGAAAAGCAATAAGCAGTGGTGGGAACTTGCTTTTATCAGAAGGAGTGTAAGCTCCTTCTGATACACTGCAAAGCAGTTATTCGATTATGAGCAAGTAGCAAAGCAGTTTACGAAGAAAATCTGCGGATTTCGAATATGTTTAGACCTGTGAGAGTTGCTTTGCAGCGGAACAGGTCGTGACTGTCAGCAGAGTAACGCAAATATGATTATATAGGAAAGAGATAACATGGCTGATAAAAGAGATTACTATGAAGTTTTAGGTGTTAGTAAAACTGCCAGTGATTCAGAATTGAAAAGCGCATATCGAAAATTAGCCAAGAAATACCATCCGGATGTAAACCCGGGGGACAAAGAGGCAGAGACAAAATTCAAAGAAGCAACAGAAGCTTACAGTGTGCTCAGTGATGCTGAAAAAAGAAAACAATATGATCAGTTTGGTCATGCGGCATTTGAACAGGGCGGCGGTGGAGCTGGCGGCTTCGGTGGCTTTGATTTTAATGGTGCTGATATGGGAGACATATTTGGCGATCTTTTTGGTGACCTTTTTGGAGGCGGCGGAAGAAGACGTGCAAATAATGGCCCGATGAAAGGTGCAAATCTGCGTGCCCGTGTGAATATTACATTTGAAGAAGCTGTATTCGGCTGCGATAAAGAGCTTGAGATTGTTCTGAAAGATGAATGCACTACCTGCCATGGAACAGGAGCAAAACCTGGTACACAGCCAGTTACCTGTCCGAAATGTAATGGTGAAGGTCAGATTGTATATACGCAGCAGTCAATGTTTGGTATGGTGCGTAATGTACAGACCTGTCCTGACTGTCATGGAACCGGCAAAATCATTAAAGATAAATGTTCTGCATGTCGTGGAACAGGATATACTTCTTCAAGAAAAAAGATTCAGGTTTCTGTTCCTGCCGGTATTGATAATGGACAGAGCATCCGTATTCGTGATAAAGGCGAACCAGGTACAAATGGTGGTCCGAGAGGTGACCTTCTTGTAGAGATAAATGTTGCCCGTCATCCGATTTTCCAGAGACAGGATATGAATATTTTCTCTACGGCACCGATTACTTATGCGCAGGCTGCACTTGGAGGTGAAGTGCGGATCAATACAGTAGATGGAGAAGTTTCTTATGAAGTGAAACCTGGAACACAGACAGATACCCGTATCCGTCTGAAAGGAAAAGGTGTTCCGTCACTGAGAAACAAAAACATCCGTGGAGACCATTATGTAACACTGGTAGTTCAGGTTCCGACTAATCTAAATGAAGAAGCAAAAGAAGCACTTCGCAAATTTGATGAAGCATGTGGAAATAAAACTTCTTCAGGTAAGAAAGAAAACACCGAAAAAGGTGAAAAAAAGAAAAAGAGTTTCATGGAAAAAATCAAAGAAACCTTTGAAGAATAAAATGTAAATGAAAAGTTCAGGAAAAGAGGAAAAATCCTCTTTTCTTTTTTTATGCTTTCATGTATGATAAAAGATAAAAGCAGTTTACTGCAAAACAATTTACGGATTTTGTTAGTATGATATAAGACAATCAGACAGGAGAATATAAATATATGAGATGGAATCGTTTTACTATTAAGACCAGAACAGACGCAGAAGACATGATCATCTGCACACTGGCGGAAATTGGTGTGGAGGGTGTGGAAATCCAGGATCATCAGCCGCTTACAGAAGAGGATAAAGCACAGATGTTTGTGGATATCATGCCTGAGGGTCCTGCAGATGACGGAATCGCATATCTGAATTTTTATCTTGAAGAAGATGCAGATAAAGAAACTATCCTCAGTAATGTCAGAGAAGCACTGGATGATCTGAGAAGCTTTATGGACATTGGGGAAGGTACAATTGAAGAATCCTGGACAGAAGATAAAGACTGGATTAATAACTGGAAGGAATTTTTTCATCAGTTTTATGTAGATGATATTCTTATTGTTCCGTCATGGGAAGAAGTAAAAGCAGAGGACAGAGACAAAATGATTCTTCATATTGATCCAGGTACAGCTTTTGGTACAGGTATGCATGAAACCACACAGCTTGTGATCCGTCAGCTGAAAAAATATGTGACACCAGGAGTTGAAATCCTTGATGTTGGAACAGGAAGCGGTATTCTTGGAATTACTGCACTGAAGCTCGGAGCAGGACATGCTGTGGGAACAGATCTTGATCCATGCGCAGTTCCAGCAGTACAGGAAAATAAAGAAGCGAACCAGATTCCGGATAAAGATTTTGACATGATGATCGGAAATATTATTGACGACAAAGAAGTACAGGACAGAGTCGGCTACGAAAAATACGACATCATTGCGGCAAATATCCTTGCAGATGTCCTTGTACCGCTGACACCGGTAATCGTAAACCAGATGAAAAAAGGTGCATACTATATTACATCCGGCATTCTTGATGTAAAAGAAGAAGTAGTAAAAGAGGCAGTAAATGCAGCCGGTCTTACGCTTGTAGAAGTGACCAGACAGGGAGAGTGGGTCTGCGTTACAGCAAGAAAGGACTGAAAGAAACAATGCAGAGATTTTTTGCAGAACCAGGACAGATAGATGAGGCCGGACACCAGATCCATATCACAGGGTCTGACGTGAACCATATTGGAAATGTCCTTCGGATGAAAACGGGAGAAGAGCTGTGGATCAGCAATGGCAGCAGTAAAGAATACCGTTGCACAATAGAAAACATCAGTTCTGATGAAGTGCTTCTTCATATTATCTATGCACAGGAACCTGATTATGAGCTGCCAAACCGTATTTACCTCTTTCAGGGACTTCCGAAAGCAGACAAGATGGAATTAATCATTCAGAAAGCAGTGGAGCTCGGGGCATATGAAGTGATTCCTGTAGAGACCAGGCGCTGCGTGGTGAAACTTGATGGAAAAAAAGCCGCCAAAAAAGTGGAGCGCTGGCAGCAGATTGCAGAAAGTGCAGCTAAACAGTCAAAAAGAATGCTGGTGCCTTCCGTGCATTCTGTAATGTCTTTCAAGGAAGCCCTCAGATATGCTGAGACAATGGATATCCGACTGATTCCATATGAGCTTGCAAAGGGCATGAAAGAAACAAAAAAACTAATATCAGACATAAAGCCAGGGCAGTCAGTCGGAATATTTATCGGTCCGGAGGGCGGCTTTGAAGAAAAAGAAGTGGAAGCGGCAATAAATGCAGGTGCGTCTTCTATTACTCTGGGTAAAAGAATTCTGAGAACAGAGACAGCCGGTCTGGCAATTTTGTCAGTACTGATGTTCCAGCTGGAAAACTGAAAGGAAATAAAAATGGAAGTATATTTTGATAACTCGGCGACTACAAAGTGCTATGAATCCGTAAAAGATATCGTAGTAAAAACCATGGTCGGTGATTTTGGAAACCCATCTGCCATGCATCTTAAGGGTGTGGAAGCAGAAAAATATGTCAAAGAATCTGCCAGAACTATCGCAGGGATCCTAAAAGTACAGGAAAAAGAAATTCTGTTTACATCAGGAGGTACGGAGTCTGACAATCTTGCACTGATTGGTGGTGCATTGGCAAACAAACGTAACGGAAATCATATAATCATCACTTCTGTAGAACATGCTGCCGTAAGTCAGCCTGCGTCTTTTCTGCAGGAACAGGGATTTGAAATAACCTATCTTCCTGTAGATTCTCAGGGAACAGTGAAAATGAGTGCGCTGGAAGCCGTTCTGAGACCGGATACGATTATGGTATCCACAATGCTGGT
Organism: Blautia sp. HCP28S3_G10; assembly: GCF_052065235.1. Lineage (NCBI taxonomy): Bacteria > Bacillati > Bacillota > Clostridia > Lachnospirales > Lachnospiraceae > Blautia > Blautia sp. HCP28S3_G10. The sequence continues at coordinate 167,727 of NZ_JBQHUL010000002.1, forward strand.
AAATAATGAAGTCGGGGCAGTCATGCCGGTTGAAGAAATTGCCAGAATGGTTCATGAAAAGAGCCCGAAAGCACTGTATCATGTAGATGCGATCCAGGGATTTGGCAAGTATCACATTTATCCGAAAAAAATGGGAATTGATCTTCTTGCTGTCAGCGGACATAAGATTCACGGTCCTAAAGGAATCGGATTTTTATATATAAATGAAAAAGTAAAAATAATTCCGCAGATTCTGGGTGGCGGCCAGCAAAGTGGTATGCGTTCCGGAACGGATAATGTGCCTGGAATCGCTGGACTTGGAGTAGCAGCAGCGCAGATTTATGAGAATCTTGATGAGAATGTAGAGCATATGTATCAGCTGAAAGAACACATTGCGGAAGGACTTTCTGAGATTGAAGATATCCGTATCAACGGAATGCCGCTTCGTGAAGGTGCACCGCAGATTTTAAGTATCAGTGTTATGGGAGTGCGCAGCGAAGTACTCCTTCATGCGTTGGAAGATAAGGAAATTTACATTTCGGCAGGAAGTGCATGTTCAAGCCATAAACGAAAACCAAGTGCAACCTTAAGTGCAATGGGAATGTCAAAAGACCAGATCGAAAGTACGGTGCGTTTAAGTTTCTGCGAAGAAAATACTATGGAAGAGGCTGATTATTTTCTGCAGACAATGAAAGAACTTGTGCCGATGCTCAGAAGATATTCGAGAAAATAAAATATATAATGAAATCAGGTGAAAACCTGAATATAAAATAATCAGGAGGAAATACCAGGTATGATATTTCATGCGTTTTTGATAAAATATGCCGAGATCGCTATTAAAGGAAAAAACAGATATCTTTTTGAAGATGCACTGGTAAAACAGATGCGGCTTGCACTGGAACCGGTAGAAGGCGATTTCGAAGTGACGAAAGAACAGGGAAGGGTATATGTACACTGTCCGGAACAGTATGATTTTGATGAAGCTGTGGAAGCACTGCAAAGAGTTTTTGGTATTGTCGGAATCAGCCCTGTAGTAATCTATGAGGATCAGGGATTTGACCAGATGGCGGCAGATGTAGTGGATTACATGAAAAACAGATATCCGGATTATGCCGGTACTTTTAAGGTGTACACAAGAAGAGCAAAGAAATCCTATCCGATTACTTCAATGGAAGTAAGTGCGGCAATTGGAGAAAAAATCCTCGATGCATTTCCGAATGCATCTGTAGATGTGCATGAGCCACAGATGACGCTTTCTGTTGAGATCAGGGACAGAATTTATGTGTATTCTGAAACGCTGCCGGGACCTGGAGGAATGCCGATTGGAACAAACGGTAAGGCAATGCTTCTTCTTTCCGGAGGAATTGACAGCCCTGTTGCCGGTTATATGATCGCAAAACGTGGAGTTAAGATCGAAGCTGTTTATTTCCATGCACCGCCGTATACAAGTGAACGTGCAAAACAGAAAGTAGTAGATCTGGCAAAACTGGTAGCACGATACAGTGGACCGATTCGTCTTCATGTTGTAAACTTTACGGATATTCAGCTGTATATTTATGACCAGTGTCCGCATGAAGAACTGACGATCATTATGCGCCGCTATATGATGCGTATTGCTGAACATTTTGCAAAACAGGATAAATGTCTTGGACTGATCACAGGTGAGAGTATTGGACAGGTTGCAAGTCAGACACTACAGAGCCTTGCTGCAACAAATGAAGTATGTACACTTCCTGTATATCGTCCGGTGATTGGATTTGATAAGGAAGAAATTGTTCGGATTTCCAGAAAAATTAATACATTTGAGACATCAATCCAGCCGTTTGAAGACTGCTGTACTATTTTTGTGGCAAAACATCCGGTGACAAAACCGAATCTCAAGGTTATCAGAAGGTCTGAGGAAAAGTTAAATGAAAAGATAGAACAGTTGATGGAAGAAGCACTGGCTACAACAGAAGTCATTGAGATTAAATAAAAAGAGAAGAGATGACAACATAGTCAACTTCTCTTGTATACTATGGCAAAAAAAACAGAAGCTGTTCGCAGCTTCTGTTGTCATTAAAAAATAATTTATTTACTCACCAGGTTACTGTAAACAACAGTGAATTATTCGATAACGTAAGGCTGAACAATTCCGAGAACGGTAGCCAGAGTGCTTCCTTCTGCATGGATATTCAGATTGATTGGCTTGGATAAGTCAAGACTGAAGATACCCATGATGGATTTGGCATCAATAACATATCTTCCGGATACAAGGTCAAAATCACAGTCGAATTTACTGATTTCATTTACAAATGATTTAACTTTATCGATAGAATTCAGTGAGATTTTTAATGTTTTCATTTTGAGAACCTCCCTAGTAAATATTCTTATGAGTTTTATCTTAAACGCGCCTTTACGAAAAGTCAAGGAAAATAAAAATTAAATTGTAACTCTGATTATTTTCAGAAATCATACAACGATAACTTTATTTTGAGGTAGAATATGAATAAAAAAGTCGCCCTTCATAATCTGGGCTGTAAAGTAAATGCATATGAAGTAGAAGCAATGCAGCAGCTTCTTGAAAAGGCAGGATACGAGATTGTGCCATTTACAGAAAAGGCAGATATTTATGTGATCAATACTTGTACAGTTACAAATATTGCTGACAGAAAATCACGTCAGATGCTGCATAAAGCAAAAAAAATGAACCCGAAAGCTATCGTAGTTGCTACCGGCTGCTACGTTCAGACAGATACAGAGAAAATCAAAAAAGACACTGCTGTAGATCTGATTCTTGGAAATAATCAGAAAAGACAGATTGTGGAAGCTCTTGAGGCATATGAAAAAGAACATACAAAGCAGGTAAAAGTCATCGAGATTAATCATACAAAAGAATATGAGGAGCTTTCTATCGGTTATACTGCAGAACATGTACGGGCCTATATTAAGGTTCAGGATGGCTGCAATCAGTTCTGTACGTACTGTATTATCCCATTTGCGAGAGGTCGTGTGAGAAGCAGACGTATTGCGGAAATCCTTCAGGAAGTACAGACACTGGCAGGACGTGGATATAAGGAAGTTGTACTTACAGGAATTCATCTGAGTTCTTATGGGGTTGATTTTCCAGAAGAAACAAGAGAAAATCTTCTTTCTCTTATCCAGGCTGTACATGAAATTAAAGGGATATCCAGAATACGTCTGGGATCACTGGAACCAAGAATCATTACAGAAGAATTTATGGAGGGAATTTCCTCATTACCAAAAGTCTGCCCGCATTTTCATCTTTCATTACAGAGCGGATGCGACAAAACGCTTGCTGATATGAACCGCAGATACCGGGCTGCAGAATATGCCGAAAAATGCCAGCTGATCCGCAAATATTATCCTGCTCCGGCGCTGACTACAGATGTTATTGTCGGATTTCCGATGGAAACAGAAGATGATTTCAGAGAATCCTATGAATTTGTAAAAAATATCCACTTTTACGAGACACATATTTTCAAATATTCCAGAAGACAGGGGACAAAGGCCGCTGCAATGCCGGGACAGCTGACAGAAGCAGAAAAAGCTGTACGAAGTGAAAAAATGCTTGAACTGAATCAGATGCGTGCAAAAGAATACGAAACTTCCATGATTGGAAAAATGCTTGAAATCCTTCTGGAAGAAGAAGTTGAGATCAACGGACAAAAATATCTCATGGGACACAGTCGTGAATATATAAAGGCAGTTATCCCTGAAGATAACAAATATAAAGTAAATGATCTTGTACAGATCAAAGCAGAAGCTTTTATAGAAGAACATATATTACTCGGAAAGTGTTCTTGTATTTTATAATAAATTATATTAAAATATAGTAGAAATATTGTAACTATTCAGCAGGTAATATCCTTCAATAGTGAGGATACTGAACAGTTACGAAATCTTATTAAGGACGTGAGAAAAAATGGCAGAAAACAATTTAGGAAATACACAGTATTTCAGAACGAAACCTGATCAGGAACTGGAAGTAAAAGAAGTTCTGGATCTGGTTTACAATGCAATGGATGAGAAGGGATATAATCCGGTAAATCAGATTGTTGGTTATATTATGTCAGGAGATCCTACTTATATTACCAGCCACAAGGGTGCGAGAAGCATGATCATGAAAGTCGAAAGAGATGAACTGGTAGAAGAACTCTTAAACGAGTATATTAAAAACAAATCCTGGGAACGTTGATCATGAGAGTTCTTGGATTGGATTATGGATCAAAAACAGTAGGAGTGGCAGTCAGTGACCCGCTGGGACTGACTGCGCAGAGACTGGAAACCATCTGGCGTAAACAGGAAAACAAACTGCGTAAAACTCTGGCCCAGGTGGAGGAACTTGTTAAAGAGTATGAGGTAGAGCGGATTGTTCTTGGATATCCCAAGAATATGAATAATACTGTTGGAGAAAGAGCAGAAAAGGCACTGGAGTTCAAAGAAATGCTTGAAAGACGCATTGGCATTCCCGTGATCATGTGGGATGAAAGGCTGACTACAGTGGAAGCAGACCGTACACTTATAGAGGCAGGTGTTCGTCGTGAGAATCGTAAACAGTATCTGGATGGTTTGGCAGCAGTATTTATTTTGCAGGGATATCTGGACTCCCTGACGAACGGATAAGGAAGGCAACATGGAAAAAATCAGATTTCAGTCTCCGGATGGGACAGTTGAAGAATTTTATATTGAGGAACAGACCAGAATAGGAGAAGTTTCCTATCTTCTGGTATCAGATTCACTGGATGACGAAGCATCTGCATATATTTTGAAAGATGTATCCAGGGATACAGATCCGGAAGCCTGCTATGAAATGCTGGAAGATGAAGAAGAAATGCAGGCGGTATACAAAGTTTTTGAACAGATGTTGGATGATGTGGATCTTGAAATGTAACTGTTCAGTACCCTTTCAGTTATTTGACAAAATGCTATGATTCGATGAGGAGGAATGCTGTTATTATGGCATTCCTGCGTTAGCGTGCACGAAACTGCACAGAAATATGGAGGTGCTTGATTGAAAAGTGAAAATAATATAGAGAATGGCAATAGTAACTACAATGCCGACAATAATAGTGAAAAAAAGAAAAAATACAGCAGCTATGATCATAAACCTGCTGATAATAATACAAAAAAACAGGTAACACGTCAGAAAAATTACAGATATAAACAGCAGAGAAACGGATTTAAACACAGTGAAAAGTCTGCAAAACAGCAGCCAAAACCAGGCATGAAACCACAGGTCAGCAAATCCGGCAGTAAGTCTCAGATAAAAGCAGCTGCGCGCCGTGGACGTAAATCTGCTTCCAAACTCAAAGTAATCCCGCTTGGTGGTCTGGAACAGATCGGAATGAATATTACAGCTTTTGAATATGAAGACAGTATAGTAGTAGTTGACTGTGGACTTTCTTTCCCCGAAGATGACATGCTTGGTATCGACCTTGTCATTCCGGATGTTACCTATCTGAAAGAAAATATTTCCAAAGTCAAAGGCTTTGTGATCACTCATGGACATGAGGATCATATCGGTGCACTGCCGTATGTACTGAAAGAAGTAAATGTACCGATTTATTCCACAAAACTTACACTTGGACTGATCACAAACAAACTTAAAGAACATAATCTGGTACGTTCAACGAAGTTAAAAGAAGTAAAACATGGACAGGTTATCAATCTTGGTGATTTTTCCATAGAGTTTATAAAGACAAACCACAGTATCCAGGATGCTTCAGCACTGGCTATTTATTCGCCGGCAGGAATCGTGGTCCATACAGGCGATTTCAAGGTGGATTATACTCCTGTATTTGGAGATGCCATTGATCTGCAGCGTTTTGCCGAGATTGGCAAGAAGGGTGTTCTGGCGCTGATGTGTGATAGTACTAATGCAGAGAGACCTGGATTTACCATGTCAGAGCGTACAGTCGGCAAAGTTTTTGATAATCTTTTTAATGAACACAAAACTGCACGTATCATTATTGCGACTTTTGCTTCCAATGTTGACCGTGTACAGCAGATCATCAATACTGCATACAGATTTGGCCGTAAAGTTGCTGTGGAAGGACGCAGTATGGTCAATATTATTTCAGTTGCATCAGAGCTTGGATATCTGAGAATTCCGGAAAATACCCTGATCGAGATTGACCAGGTCAAAAATTATCCTGATGAAAAAGTTGTTCTTATCACGACAGGAAGTCAGGGTGAATCTATGGCTGCTCTGTCTCGTATGGCTGCAAACATACACAAAAAAATCACGATCAAGCCAAATGATACAATTATTTTCAGTTCAAATCCGATACCTGGAAATGAAAAAGCAGTTTCCAAGGTTATCAATGAGCTGTCAATGAAAGGTGCAAAAGTTATTTTTCAGGATGTACACGTTTCAGGACATGCCTGCCAGGAAGAAATCAAGCTTATCTATTCTCTGGTAAAACCGAAATATGCAATTCCGGTTCATGGTGAATACCGTCATTTGACAGCACAGAAGCATGTTGTGGAAGATCTTGGAATTCCGAAAGAAAACATTTTTATCCTTGCTTCAGGAAATGTTCTGGAGATGGATGAACACAGTGCCGCCGTAACAGGGTCTGTACAGACAGGAGCAATTTTTGTTGACGGACTGGGTGTCGGTGATGTTGGAAATATTGTACTTCGTGACCGGCAGCATCTGTCTGAGGATGGGATCATGATCGTTGTCATGACACTGGAACGTCACAGTAATGTTGTACTTGCAGGTCCGGACATTGTATCCAGAGGTTTTGTATATGTAAGAGAATCAGAGGATCTGATGGAACATGCAAGAGAAGTAGTTGAAAAAGCACTTGATTCCTGTCTGGAACGAAATATCACAGACTGGGGCAAAATCAAAAACGTAGTAAAAGATGCACTTGGTGAATTCCTCTGGAAACGTACCAAGAGAAGTCCGATGATTCTGCCTATCATTATGGAGGCGTAAACTGATGGATTCAGTAAATAAAAATATACTGGCACTCAGGAATTCAATTCAGAAGTGCCAGATATATAAAGAGTACAGAAAACAGAGAGCAATTATAAACAGCAATCCGGAGCTGGCAGAACGGGTGAAGAGATTCCGGGCAGATAATTTCCGGCTTCAGAATGAGAGCCAGAAGGGAACTCTTCTTCAGAATGCGCAGCAGCTGGCAAAAGAATCGGCAGAGCTTCGTAGAAACCCGGAAGTAAATGCATATCTTGATGCGGAGCTTGCACTTTGCAGGCTTGTGCAGCAGATATGCAAAAGCATAACAGAAGGAATTGAAATAGATATTCCCGGATTTTAAGGAGGTTCGTACAATATGGGTGAAACAAGAGATCGTGTGGGAAAGGCCGGGGTGATTGTGGCCGGCGGCTTTTTTAAGATCGCGCTGTATGTCTGTGTGGCTGTTCTGGTTATCTGGATCGGAAAAGTTACGTATCAGTTTGGATATAATGTTTTCAATCAGCAGGCAATGAGTCCCGGTGAGGGACAGGAAGTAACTGTGGTCATCAAAGAAGACGCTACCACATATGACATTGCCAAAACACTGAAAAGCAAGGGACTTATTGATGACGCACTTGTGTTCTGGCTGCAGGAGAAACTTTCAAATTACAGTGGCAAGATGAAACCAGGTACTTATCTTCTGAGTACTGCGTATACACCTAATCGAATTATGGGGATTCTTGCTGGTGATACGGATCTGGAGGGAACTGCATCGTGATTGTAGACGAAAGGATGCGTACATTTATCAATTCGCTGGATAAAGGAAATACGCCATTTCTTGAAGAACTGGAACAGGAAGCTCTTATCTCTTCTGTTCCAATTATACGAAGAGAAATGCAAAGTTTCATAAAAGTACTGCTTGCAATGAACAAACCGCAGCAGATTCTGGAGGTGGGGACAGCCGTTGGCTTCTCCACACTTCTTATGTGTGAATATGGGCAGCCTGAGGCACATATTACTACTATAGAAAATTATGAAAAAAGAATTTCCATTGCAAAAGAAAATTTCAGAAAAGCAGGAAAAGAACAAAATATTACTCTGCTTGAGGGCGATGCAGGAGAAATTCTGAAAACTCTTGATGGAACATTTGACATGATTTTTATGGATGCCGCCAAGGGACAGTATATTCACTGGCTGCCTGACGTTGTAAGGCTTCTTGCACCGGAAGGAATTCTGGTGTCTGACAATGTGCTCCAGGAGGGAGAACTGATAGAATCTCATTATCTGGTAGAACGGAGAAACCGTACCATTTACAAAAGAATGAGGGAATATCTCTATGAACTGAAACATCATCCGCAGCTTCTGACAACAATTCTTCCACTGGGAGACGGAGTATCCGTCAGTATAAAGAAAAAAAACAGCAATTGTTTGTAATTATTCAGCAGGGATTATCCCATAAGGAGTAGAAATGAGAAAAATAGAATTACTTGTGCCAGCCAGCAGTCTTGAAGTACTGAAGATTGCAGTGGTGTTTGGGGCAGATGCAGTATATATTGGTGGAGAGGCTTTCGGGCTTCGGGCAAAAGCCAAGAATTTTTCACACGAAGATATGGCAGAGGGAATTACTTTTGCCCATGAACATGGAGTAAAAGTCTATGTTACAGTTAATATTCTGGCACATAATGATGACCTTCCAGGAGTAAGAGAATATCTTAAGGAACTGAAAGAACTGAAGCCGGATGCGCTGATCATCGCAGACCCGGGTATTTTTACCTATGCGAGGGAAATCTGTCCTGAAATAGAGTGTCATATCAGTACACAGGCTAATAATACCAATTATGAAACTTACAGATTCTGGTATCGTCTTGGAGCAAAAAGAGTAGTAACTGCAAGAGAACTTTCTCTGAAAGAAATCCGTGAAATCCGCGCAAATATTCCGGACGATATGGAAATAGAAACGTTTGTTCATGGTGCTATGTGTATCTCGTATTCCGGAAGATGTCTGCTGAGCAACTACCTTGTCGGAAGAGACGCAAATCAGGGAGCGTGTACACATCCATGCAGATGGAAATATTCCATCGTAGAAGAAAAACGTCCGGGCGAATATATGCCTGTTTTTGAAAATGAAAGAGGCACTTATATTTTTAATTCAAAAGATCTCTGCATGATCGAACATATGGACGATATTCTTACATGTGGAATCGACAGCCTGAAGATAGAGGGCCGTATGAAAACTGCACTGTATGTAGCTACTGTAGCGAGAACCTACAGAAAGGCCATTGATGACTACATGGAATCTCCCGAAAAATACAGGGCAAATATGGCGTGGTATCAGGAACAGATATCCAATTGTACTTATCGACAGTTTACAACAGGATTTTTCTATGGAAAACCGGATGAAAATACACAGATTTATGATAATAATACCTATGTTAAGGAATATACTTATCTGGGATATGCAGAGGAAGTTGATGAAAATGGATATGTGCATATTACTCAGAGAAATAAATTCAGTGTAGGTGAAACCATTGAAATCATGAAGCCGGATGGACGGAATATTATGACAACTGTCAGGGCTATTTATGATGAAGATGGTAATTCTGTGGGAAGCGCACCACACCCACAGCAGAAACTGGCAGTGGATCTTGACGCAGATATTGAGAAATACGATCTTCTCAGAAGAGCAGAGGCATAAAAATAAAACTGACATGCTCCCTTCCATACAGACAGGACAAGTACAGAATCCTGTTTGGCTGGAAGGGAGTTTTTTATAAAAAATCAGAAAAGTTTACGTAGTTTTTTTAAAGCATTTTTTTCAATACGAGATACGTAGGATCTGCTGATATGAAGCTGTTCGGCAATTTCTCGCTGGGTCTGTTCATCAGTTCCGAAGAGTCCGTAACGCAGGCAGATCACCTTGTATTCTTTTTCAGACAGGGCTTCTGACATAAAGGTAAGAAGATGTTGGATATCGGAACGGGTGGAATATTCTTCCACAATATCAACAGGCGGACTTTCGATGATATCGAGAAGACTGATCTCATTTCCTTCCCTGTCTGTTCCAATAGGCTCATAAAGAGAGACCTCCCGGGAAGATTTTTTGCGTGCGCGCAGCATCATAAGAAGTTCATTATCAATACATCTGGCTGCATAAGTGGAGAGTCTGGCAGATTTTGCTGCATCAAAGGTAGATACAGCTTTGATAAGCCCGATGGTTCCTGTTGAAATCAGGTCATCCAGATCTTCACCGGGGCTCTGATACTTACGAACTATATGGGCTACAAGACGCAGATTGTGTTCAATAAGGATATTTCTGGCTTCGGAATCCCCTTCCTGGTAACGCTGAAGATAATACTTTTCCTCAGCAGCTGATAAAGGTTTTAAAAATGTCTTCAAAAATTCACCTCAAAGGGGATTTCTTTATAGTTTATGCGGTGGACAGGTTTTACGTGCTTTTCCCACAAAACTATAAAAAGATTGAAAAATAAGGTAGATTATTATATCATTTGTACATAAGAAATGTATGTTTTGTGCGGAAAAACGTTGTAATGGGAGGGATAAAATGAAAGTATTAAACTTTGGATCGCTGAATCTGGATTATGTTTATCAGGTAGAGTCTATTCTGATTCCAGGGGAAACCCAGGCTTCAAAAGACAGACAGACTTTTTGTGGAGGAAAAGGCCTGAATCAGTCAATTGCCCTTGCAAAGGCCGGAATTCCGGTTTATCATGCAGGTATGATCGGAGAGGAGGGAGCCCCCCTTCTTAAGACCTGTGAAGAAAATGGTGTAAATACGGAATTTATCCGACAGATTACAGGACCAGGAGGTCACACAGTAATTCAGGTGGACAAAAACGGACAGAACTGCATACTTCTGTTTGGCGGCTCAAACAGAAGTATCACAAAAGAATTCGTAGATGAAGTACTGGATTCTTTTGATGCGGGAGATCTGATCCTTCTTCAGAATGAAATCAGTGAACTTTCGTATATCATTGACAGAGCATACGCAAAAGATATGATGATCGTTTTGAATCCGTCACCGTATGACAGCAACCTGGAATCTTGTGATCTGTCAAAAATCAGCCTGTTTCTTGTAAATGAGATTGAAGGATATCAGATTACAGGAGAAAAGGAACCGGAAAAAATTCTCAAAAAGATCAGGGAAATTTATCCGAAGGCAAAGATCGTCCTGACGCTTGGCGGGGACGGATCCGTATATCAGGACGAAACAGGGGTTTATTATCAGGATATTTTTAAGGTGAAAGCTGTGGATACTACGGCAGCAGGAGATACTTTTACAGGGTATTTTATCTCATCAATTCTGGAAAATATGCCTGTACAGGAAGGTATGAAGCTTGCTGCAAAAGCGGCTGCGATCGCTGTATCCAGGCCGGGAGCAACAGCATCCATACCGCTGAAAAAAGAAGTGCTTGAGTTTGAGACTGAATTATAAAGAAATGGCTGCAGATACAGAGAAATATGTATCTGCGGCTTTTTGACTTTACAGGAAATTACTCCGTAATATTCCAATAAATTTGGAATGGATTTTGACCAAGTTGCTGTGAACGGAGTGAACAGTAACTGGCGAACAGTAACAGCAGTTCTGGTAAAATCAGGTTTCTTGCGCAGGTGAGGATTGTAGTGTATAATATCTTTTAGTACAAATGAAATAATAATTCCAAGGACAATCAGGTGAACCATATTGAAAAAAAAGATAGAACAATTACTCAGTGGTAAATTTAAATTTACGCATCCATCGCTCCTTTTTTCGCAGGAGAAACTGAATATAACTATTGAAGCAGGTAAAACTGTCAGAGGCGAACTGTATCTTGGCACAGAAGAAAACGACAGAATACAGGGATATATTACCTCATCCAGCCGGCGAATGGTGCCTGGATGCAGCCAGTTTTCAGGGACAACTGTCTGCCTGCCTTATGGAGCAGACGGAACAGGAATGAAACCGGGCGAAAGCGTAAGCGGGTGGCTGTGTATTACTTCTGATATGGGAGAATACAAGATTCCTTTTGAGATAACAGCAAAAAAAGAACAGGTGCAGAGTTTTGGCAGTGAAATAAAGGATATGCCGGCATTCAGGGAACTGGCACAGAGAGATTTCAGAGAAGCATACAGGCTTTTTACTGACAGCTCTTTTTCCGTTGTTATGGCGGGAGCAGACAGGAAACAGAAAGCACTGTATGCAGGACTTTCACAGCAGCCGGTAACCTATCAGCATCTGGAGGAATTTCTGATCGGGCTCAGAGAAAAAGATCCTGTGACAATATCATTAAAAACAACAGAGACGGAGTATTTTGGCGTGGAAGAATCCATACAGGAATCTTTTGATATTCACAGAAGCGGCTGGGGGCATCTGAGGCTGGATATAGAAGCAAAAGGTGAATTCCTCGAGCCGGAACGGCGAGTGATAACAGAAGATGATTTTATCGGAAGTACCTGTCAGATCGATTATCTTGTCCATGCAGACAGACTGAAAGGCGGAAATCAGTATGGAGAGATTATTGTCAGAAGTCCTTATCAGGAACTTGTATATCATGTGCTTGCTTCCAGAGGACCACGCGTGAGGATCGATATCCGTGTAGAAGAAAAACGCCATAAACTTGCTCTTATGCGTGATTATATAGAATATCAGAAAAATAAAATAAATGCCGCGACATGGAGAGAAAGAGCCCGACAGATTCTTGGTGAACTTCATGATGCGGGCTGTGAATACCCGGAATATCAGATGTATGAGGCATATATCAATATCACAGAGGATAATAGGGCGGCAGCAGCAGAGATTCTTAAGAGATTCCAGGATAAAGAATTTTCAAGAGATGAACTGGAACTTGCGGGACTTTATCTTTATCTCTGCCATTTAAGTGGGTTATACAGAGATAAGGCAAAAGCGTTGTGGAAGATCCAGAACTTTTTTATGCAGAAACCTGACAGTTTCCTTTTATTGTGGATACTGCTTCAGCTTGACAGTACATACAGAAATTCACCCTCACAGGCATTATTTATGATGGAAGAAGTCTATGAAAAAGGCTGTACATGTCCGGTTTTGTATATGGAAGCATGGAAATGGATATGCAGAGATATGTCACTCCTTCACAGAATCAGTCCATTCTGGATGCAGGTATTTCATTATGCAGGAAAAAGCGGTCTTCTGACAGAGGAACTTGTAATGCGTCTTGCCTACCTTTCCGGTTACGAAAAGGAATTTTACGGAGTACTTTATCTGGCACTTGCAGAAGGATATGAACAGTTTCCGTCAGAAGATGTGCTGGAAGCGATCTGCAAATATATCATGAAGGGAAATCCAAGACAGCCACGGTACTTCAGATGGTTTTCAATGGCGGTGGAGCAGGGCCTGAGGCTTACAAGGCTTTATGAATATTATGTTGAGACTATGGACATTTCTTATCAGAGGGAACTTCCGAAACCGCTGCTCATGTATTTTGCATATAATGATAATACCCTTGGCGATATGCGCAAAGCTTTCGTTTATGCAAGCGTGATCTCTTATAAAGAAAAAGAGCCGCAGACTTACGAAAATTATAAAGAAAGTATGATGAAATTTGCTCTGCGTAAAGTTGAAAGTGAAGATATGGATGAAAACTATGCATCTATATATCAGGAATTTCTCTTTGATCCGCAGACAAAAGAAGAGGCAGAAAAGATTGCACCGAGAATGTTTACATACAGACTTTACTGTGATGATCCAAAAGTACGACAGGTGATCGTCCGTCATAGTCAGCTTTCAAAAGAAAACGTATATCCGTGCATTCAGGGAGTTGCATATCCCAGAATTTATACGAACGATGCTGTGATACTGTTTCAGGATGACAAACAGAGACGTTATTCTGCCACAGTACCATATAATCTGAAAAAACTTACAGATGAGAGCAGTGCAGTGTCACAAATGCTCAGTCTTGGAGCTGAGGAGACAGGAATTCTCCTTCATTATTGTACAGAAAATCATCTTGACAGAGATAATCTGGAATATTTTCAGAAACTTGCAGAAAATCCGGCATCTACGGAGGAATACAGGAGAGAGATACGTAAACAGATTCTGGATTATTATGCTGAACATGTACAGGGAGAAGACCTGGATCAATATCTTCTGAATCTTGATTACCGGAAATATGTCCTTGTAGACAGAACAACACTTCTTGAAGTCCTTATATCAAGAAGACTGTTCAGGCAGGCTATGGGAATCGTGGAAGAATATGGATATGAGGGACTGGAACTCAGCAGCCTTCTGAAACTTACCAGCAGAATGATACTCAAAAGCAACATGGCAGAAGATGATGAACTTCTTGCGCTTGCTTCTGAAGTTTACCGCAATGGAAAATACGATGAAGTGATCCTGAGATATCTGATGATGTACAGGTTTGGTCCGGTAGATGAACTGATTGCCATCTGGAAGAGCGCGATAGGATTTGATATGGAAACCTATGATCTTGAAGAACGTATCCTGAACCTTCTGATGTTTACGGCAGATTTCCGCAAAGAAGGTGAAAAAGTTCTGGAATCTTATGTGAAACAGTCAGGAAAAGAGCGGATCATCGGTGCATATCTGACGCAGGTTGCATATGGGATTTTTGTAAAAGAATACCCGATGTCTCCATTTATCAGAGAGCGACTGGAGTATGCGTATAATGATCACTGGCCGGTGAACATGATCTGCAGGCTGGCACTTCTGAAAGAACTCTCAAAAGAAAAAAAACCAGAGCCGCACTATATTGAAGTGGAAAAGTTTATCCTGGAAGAATGCAGCAAAAATCAGCTCACATTTGCATTCTTCCGTAAACTTCCTCCTGAACTGCTGAGTCCGTATCAGCTGGATGACAAAACTTTTGTAGAATGTCACGGAGATACAGATGCAAAAGTGACTCTTGTGTATGCTCTTGATACAGGTCTTGGTGCAGAAACGGAGTACAAAAGTGAACCATTGAAGGCTGTCTATGAAGGGATCTGTGTGAGGGCTTTTACACTGTTTTACGGTGAAACGCTCCGGTATTATTTCAGAATAGAACAGAATGGCAAAACACGCAAAACTACAGAGCGTGTTGTCACAATGAAAAAAATAGAAGGCACCAGGGGAAGCAAATACCAGCTTCTGAATCAGATGCTTTCTGCACGACGCCTTGAAAAGGGCAGGGAAGTTACAGATGATCTGAAGCGTTACCTTCGTAAAGAACAGTACATGAAGGAAATGTTTACCATAGAAAAGGAACCGGTATCATGAACGAAACACGTGATTTGATAATAGGAATTGATTTTGGAAAAAAATATTCTCAGATCTGTTACTATGACCGAAAGGCAGAAGAAGCCAGATCTCTTCCTGTAAAAGTCGGAAGCAGCCAGTATGAGACTCCTACCTGCCTCTGTAGGAGGGAGGAACAGGGAGATTACTGTGTTGGACTGGAGGCAGAATATTTTGCCAGGGAAAAAGGTGGAATCCTGCTGGAAAATCTTTACGAAATATCCAGAAGCAGAGAAAAAGTCCTTGTGTCAGGAGAACAGAAAGAACCATGGGAACTTCTTGCATATTTTTTCCACGGGATGCTGAAATTTCTGGGAGTTGTAGAGGTTGTCAGAAACATCAGATGTTTTACAGTGACAACAGAAACGCTTGATGATGTTCAGGTGGACAATCTGCAGAAAGCCTGCAGGAAACTGGGACTTGCAGATGACAGATTTGTACTTATGGATCATGAAGAAAGCTTTTATTATTATGTCATGACGCAGAAGCTGGAGACATGGAATCGAAGTGTGGGCTGGTACTGCTTCAATGGAAATGAAGTGACTTTCCGTAAAATGTCCATGAATTCTGCTGTGAAACCGGTGCTTGTGACACTGGCAGAACCGATAAAAACAAAGCTTCGGGAAGAACCGGGAGAAAGAGATGAAGATTTCTGCGGCTTCATAAAAGAAACACTGGGAAAGGATCTGTATTCAAGCATTCAGATGAATGGAGAGGGTTTTGACCAGGAATGGGCACAGAAATCTGTAAAGATCCTCTGCTATCAGAGAAGAAAGGTCTTTTATGGAAATAATCTTTTTGCAGCAGGAGCATGTGCGGCAGGTGCTGAAAGATTTATCAGACATAGCCTGAAAGAGTATCGTTACATAAGTAATGCAGTTGTACTGACAAACATTGGAATGGATATGAGAGTTATGGGAGCGCCGGCATACTGTCCAATGATCGAGGCAGGAGCAAACTGGTATGAGTGCCGGGCATACTGTGAACTTATTCTGGATCAGACTGAGGAACTGGTCTTTGTGGTCCAGAAGGTCGGTGAAGAAGAAAAAAAACGAATATCGATGGCACTTCCTGGACTTCCGAAGAGACCAGAGAGAACAACCAGACTTTCGGTGAAACTACAGTATATTTCCAGAGAGCAGTGCCAGATTACAGTCCGGGATCTCGGATTCGGAGAAATGTTCCCGTCAACAGGCAAGGTCTGGACAGAGACAACAGGCTGGTAAAGGAGAAGAATAAAAATGAGCGGATATATTTTATGCCAGACAAAAAGGGCTGAGAATCCATATTTTATTGAGAATATCAGCATAAATATCTATTCTCTGGAAGAACTCTGTTATTACCTGTATCACAATCTTTATCTTGTAGATGAAACAATCTTTAATGAGGAACTCTGTGACTGGATACAGGAAGAACTGGAACTTCCGAAACTAGCTGCAAAGCTTCGGGCTGCAACCGGTAAATTTGCAGGTGTGGAAGACTTTCTTTATCCGGTTTTCAAGGAGATAAACTATCTGACCTATGAGGAAATGAAGAACCTTAACGTGCTGATCCACAAATTTGATGAAGAAGCGCCGGTTCTCCGTGAGAAGCAGAAAGGTGATGCACTTGTTGAAAACGGAATGTATGTTCACGCGATCCGTGTATATCAGGCTCTGCTTCAGAAACCTGAGCTTGAAGAAGCGAGAGAAGGACTGACAGAAAGTATCTGTCATAATCTGGGATGTGCCTACAGTTATCTTTTTCAGATGGAGGAGGCTGTGGAATACTTCTATAAAGCGTACGAACAGAATAAGAGCAGAGATGCACTGAAGACCTGGCTGTTTGCACTTTTCAGTATCAGAACTCCGGCAGAATATAAAGCCGAGGCAGCAGAAGCCGGTGCAGACAGAGAACTTATGGAAGAAGTTAAGAAAGAACTGGAACATTTCACCAGAAAACCAGCACCGCAGGTTTATTCGCAGCATGTGGACACTATGCTGGACGGATTTACAAGAGAGTATCACAGAAATACCGGTTCGTGAAAAATATATCAGCATTTTACAGAAAGATGCTTTACGAAAGAACAAGAATCTGGTAAACTAAACATATAATTTGGGAACTGGTATTACCAGAACTCAACAAGATTAGGAGGAATTTATCATGTTAGTAAATGCTTCAGAAATGCTCAAAAAAGCAAAAGCAGGTCATTATGCAGTAGGTCAGTTCAACATCAACAACCTTGAGTGGACAAAAGCAATCCTGCTTACAGCACAGGAGAACAATTCTCCGGTTATTCTCGGTGTATCCGAAGGTGCTGGAAAATATATGACAGGTTATAAAACTGTTGTAGGAATGGTAAAAGGAATGCTCGAAGAACTGAACATTACAGTTCCGGTTGCTCTTCACCTGGATCACGGCAGCTATGAAGGATGTCTGAAATGTGTAGAAGCCGGATTTACATCTATCATGTTTGACGGTTCCCACTATCCAATCGATGAGAACGTTGCAAAAACAAAAGAACTTGTTAAAATCGTAGCAGAACACGGAATGTCTCTGGAAGCAGAAGTTGGTTCCATCGGTGGAGAAGAAGATGGTGTTATCGGAATGGGTGAATGCGCAGATCCGAAGGAATGCAAAATGATCGCAGATCTTGGTATTGACTTCCTTGCAGCTGGTATTGGTAATATTCATGGTAAATATCCGGCTAACTGGAAAGGTCTGAGCTTTGAGACTCTGGACGCTATTCAGCAGCTGACAGGAGATATGCCGCTTGTACTTCACGGAGGCACAGGTATTCCGGCTGATATGATCAAAAAAGCTATCGACCTTGGTGTTTCCAAGATCAATGTAAATACAGAGTGCCAGCTTGCATTTGCTGATGCTACACGTAAATACATTGAAGAAGGCAAAGATCAGCAGGGTAAAGGATATGATCCACGTAAACTCCTTGCTCCTGGATATGAAGCAATCAAAGCTACAGTTAAAGAAAAAATGGAACTTTTCGGTTCTGTAAACAAAGCCTGAGAATAAGTAAAACTAATTATCAGAAAAGAATAAAGGAGTCGGTGCTGTGCACCGGCTCCTTTTCAAGTATGTAAGAGGTAACTGTATATATTGCCTGGATCATCTGTTCATGGTAAAATAGTTTTTATGAATAAAGATGAACATATAATAGTTATGAATTTTTCCGGCATCTACAGACAGCAGTTTTTTCAGGAAAACGAAGAACAAAACAAAAAAATATCCTGGGTGGAGGTACAGGATCTTCCGGGAAGCAACTGTTACTGCGATGAAGATGCTCTTACACATATAAGAGAAAAAATTAAGGAATACGGACCGGAGGGAATACATTTTCTTGATTCCGGGAATTATCATTACATGAGCCGCATCTGGATGGAAAAGATTACCGTTCCGTTCAGACTGTTGGTATTTGATAATCATACAGATATGCAGCTTCCTGCATTTGGAGGACTTCTCTCATGCGGTGGATGGATTGCAGCTGCGCTGGAAGAACTTCCGATGCTGAAAGAAGTGATTCTGATAGGCCCGGATCAGTCGGCTTTCGATCAGGTAGAAAAAGGATTACAGGAAAGAGTACGCTTTCTTTCCAGAGAAATTCTGCTTGATATGGACGAAACAGAAACAGAGGCGTTTCTTATGTCAGTGTCAAAAGATCTCCCGATATATATATCTGTTGATAAAGATGTACTTTGCACCGAAGATGCAGCTACAATCTGGAGTCAGGGAGATATGGCATTCAGGGCACTTGCAAGATATCTGAATGTAATTATGAAAGAGCAAAATGTGTTAACACTGGATATATGTGGTGAATGTGATCCGGATTGCCTGGAACATAATGACAGAAATGAATATGTAAACAGAGAATTATTGAATATGTGGAAAGAATGGAGGAAGCATCATGAAAAATGAGCTGCTTACCATAGGATCATTTACTGTATATGGATACGGGTTCATGATCGCTGTGGGAATACTTGCAGCGTGGATCACAATTGATTTCAGAGCAGCCAGACAGAAACTTGACCGGGATTGTGTGTTTTATCTGATTATATGGTGTCTGGTGGGAGGAATCTGCGGTGCAAAACTTCTGTACTGGATCACAGAGTGGGAGAGTATATTGAAGAATCCTGGCTTTCTTCTGGACAGTATTGCAGATGGATTTGTCGTTTATGGCGGGATTATTGGTGGAATTCTGGCAGGCTGGCTGTACTGCAGACACAAAAAAATTTCTTTTCTGAAATATTTTGATCTGGCAGTTCCTTCAGTGGCACTTGCACAGGGATTTGGAAGAATTGGCTGTCTTCTGGCAGGCTGCTGCTATGGAAGTGAGACTTCAGGATTTTTTTCAATCACTTTTCGGACGTCAGATTTTGCACCAAATAACGTAGCGCTGATACCGACACAGATTTATTCCAGTATATTGGACTTTGTTCATTTTGGAGTGTTGCTTTTGATCGCAAGACATAAAAAATCTGACGGGCAGGTGGCAGCATGTTATCTGATCTTTTACAGCCTGGGACGTTTTGTGCTTGAATTTTTCAGGGGAGATCTGATAAGAGGCAGTGTAGGCGTACTTTCCACCTCGCAGTTTATCAGCCTTTTTACTGGATTTGCAGGGGCGGTTATGCTGTATGTTGTATCAAAGAAGAAATCAATCTGAATTCGATTGAATACAGAGAATTTTTTTGCATAGATTTTAATAAATCAATCTGAAGGAGTAAATTATGTTCGGACCTGAAGATTACGAAGGAAATCTGTGTGCAAAAGTATGCCGGCAGGAGGCAGACATAGTTCCTGCACAGAACGAACAGTATGAAAATTTTATTATCCGCTATAAGCAGAATATGAACGGACTAAGTGAATATCAGTCAGATCAGACCTTTCAGATCATAAATGAAACATTTGGGATTTTGTATGTCCCGGAATGGCAGGTTCAGGAACTGGAATTTAGTAGTTTTTCCTATTCCTCAATTCCGAAATGTTATACATATATGGATCTGGGAGGTCTTCGTGCATCAGGAGTAACGAGACTGCAGGACCATCCATATCTGAAACTCAGAGGAGAAGGGACAATGATCGCTGTTATAGATTCAGGAATAGATTACCGGTTGTCTGTATTTCAGAAAAACGGGAGAACAAGAATCAGCAGTATCTGGGATCAGACGGTGGAAGGAAGATATTCGGACAGGATTCCCTTTGGAAAAGAATACACACAGGCTGAAATTAACAGGGCACTGACTGAACCGGATCCGCTGGCTGTAATACCTTCTGTGGATAATAACGGACATGGTACCCGGCTGGCTGCCATAGCAGCTGGAAGCATGGTACCGGAGGAAAATTTTTCAGGTGCGGCACCGGAATCAGATCTTATTATTATTAAATTGAAGCCAGCCAAAAAATATCTCCGGGATTTTTACCTTATTTCAGAAAATGCAGAGATTTTTCAGGAAGATGATATTATGCTTGGAATTTCCTATGCACTACGTTGTGCAGGTGAAAAACATATGCCGCTGTCCATCTGCATTGGTCTTGGAACAAATATGGGAGCCCACAGGGGAACAGGTCCACTGAATGAATTTGTTGACAGTACTGCTGGTTTCGGACAGAATGCTATTTCAATTGCCGTCGGGAATGAGGGGGCTTCGAGACATCATTTTATGGGAAGAACAGAAACCGGGCAGGGGGAAAGAGTAATAGATCTGCATGTAGGAAGAGAAGAGTCTGAACAGGGATTTTCTATGGAATTCTGGGGCAATTCCCCTAATTTCTATAATCTGGCTGTTCAATCTCCGACAGGAGAACGGCTGGCTGTCAGTACAGCTCTGAAGTATGGGACACAGCGGCTTTCATTTGTATTTGTAGAGACAAAGGTCATGGTAAATTATGTGCCAATTGAAAGAAGAACAGGAATCACACTTGCTTTTTTTCGGTTTTTGCATCCGGCCGAAGGAATTTGGAAACTGATCATTGAGGACCGTAAAAATGGAAAAAGCGAGTATCATTTCTGGCTTCCGGTAAGCGGTATGATATCTGATGATACGTATTTTCTTGAACCAAGTCCTTATTATACTGTCACTTCACCGGGAGATGCACAAAACGGAATGACGGCAACTGCCTATGATTACAGAGACAACAGTCTCTATATAAAAGCCGGCAGAGGATATAATGCAGACAATGTTGTCAAACCTGATTTCGCTGCTCCGGGAGTGGAGATCAGGACAGTTTCACCAGGACAGGAGAGTGGTTACGGAAGTTATACAGGAACAAGTCTTGCGGCAGCCCAGACAGCTGGCATAGCAGCACTTATGTTTGAGTGGGCGGTGATTCGTGGAAACGAGCCTTATTTTACAGGCGAAAGCGTAAAAAATTATCTGAAACTTGGCGCAATCAGAGAGTCGGGGGTAGATTATCCAAATCAGGACTTTGGATTTGGGAGAGTGGATTTGTACCATACCTTTGAGCTGCTGACGTGAGATAACCTTTGCAGAGTCCTGTTTTGTTTTTAAATGGTAAAAGATCATTAAATAAATGAAATAATACACAAAAAGAGTTCTATAAGTTTGGAGATTATGACGGAAATAAGTTTTAGGCTAACGAATTGTTTTTTAGCCTTAAATTTGTTATAATTACTAAAAAAATACGATTGTACATTAAAAAACAGTCAAAAAGGATTTTAATATACAAAAGATAATGAGTATATTGAAAATCAGTCAGGAGGAAGTATGAAAAGAGGAAGCATTTTTGAGCTGAATGGTGTTCCTAAATTTCAGGAGGCACTCCCGCTCGCTTTGCAGCATGTTGTAGCCATGATCGTTGGCTGTGTTACTCCGGCAATTATTGTGGCAGGAGCAGTAGGGGGTAATGGACTGAGTGCGAAAGACCGTGTCATATTGATTCAGGCTTCGCTGGTGGTATCTGCTCTGTCTACATTACTCCAGCTGTTTCCAATTGGAAAAAAGGGTGGTTTTACTCTTGGTTCAGGGCTTCCTATGATCATGGGTGTCAGCTTTGCCTATGTACCGAGCATGCAGGCGATTGCGGAGGGATATGGCATCAGTACCATACTGGGAGCACAGATCGTAGGTGGTGTAGTTGCCTTTATTATGGGAATTCTTGTAAAGAAAATTCGTGTGTTTTTCCCACCATTGATTACAGGAACTGTTGTATTTACCATTGGTCTGTCATTGTATCCTACAGCTATTAATTATATGGCGGGCGGTACAAGTAATCCGAATTATGGCTCCTGGCAGAACTGGCTGATCGCATTTCTGACACTTGCAGTTGTAACTGCTCTTAATCACTTTGGAAAAGGAATCCTGAAGCTTGCTTCTATTCTGATCGGTATTATAGTGGGATATGTGGTATCTATTCCTTTTGGTATGGTAAGTCTTACCAGTGTGAGCGAGGCAAAAGTATTTCAGCTGCCTCAGTTTATGCATTTTGGAGTGAAGTTTGAAATATCTGCCTGTGTTGCAATCGGACTTCTGTTTGCAATCAATTCCGTACAGGCAATCGGTGATTATTCTGCAACAACAATAGGTGCAATGGACAGAACACCGAAAGACAGAGAACTGCAGAATGGTATCATGGCATACGGTGTGACGAATATTATCGGTGCATTGTTTGGAGGACTTCCAACAGCAACCTATAGCCAGAATGTTGGTATTGTAACCACAACAAAAGTCATTAACCGCTGTGTACTTGGACTTGCAGCAGTTATTCTTGGAGTTGCAGGTATTGTTCCGAAATTTTCAGCATTACTGACAACTATTCCGCAGTGCGTACTCGGAGGCGCTACGGTATCGGTTTTTGCATCAATTGCAATGACTGGTATGAAACTTGTTGCTTCAGCAGAGATGGACTACAGAAACTCATCTATTGTAGGACTGGCAGCAGCCATTGGCGTTGGTGTATCCCAGGCTTCAGCAGCACTGGCCAGTTTTCCGGACTGGGTAACAACTATTTTCGGAAAATCTCCAGTAGTCCTGGCAACACTGATCGCAGTAATTTTGAATATTATCCTGCCAAAGCATAAAGATGAAATAAAAGAAGAAGAAAAACTGAAAAAGGAAGTTAAAAAGCAGATCAGAAAAGATCATGAAGAATTTGAGCGTGAAACACAGAAATAGAACTCTGGTGTGAACAGTGATATTAAATCAGAAAGGTGCAGCATGAACAGTCAGTCATGTTGCACCTTTTTTGCAAAGGGAATTATTTGCGGTATACAAATGCCGGAAGTCCGTCTTCGCCGGTGGGAACAGAAATACTGCCCTGGATCAGAGGACGTGCATAGGCGATAAAGTCTTCGGTAACATCGGATCCGTCAGCTGTGATCCATTCTTGTGGAACTGTTTTTTCTTCGTTGCAGATAAGATTTACATCTTCCAGCCCGCAGGACATTTTGTAGGAACCGTCAGGAGTAGTTTCACGTACAAAGGACACCATTTTTCCTGTTTCCCCGGAAAGAGCAGCCTGAACGCCAAATTTACCGGCAGCAACTGCCTCCTGCTGGTCTGTAGCTGAAATAAGAGAAGCAGAACAACGCTGACTTACATTCAGTTCAACAGAACGCGCTTTGACGCCGAGACGGGAACGGACAAGGTTTTCGAGATATTTGCCGCAGCCTGCAAGCATTTTGTGCCCGAAGGTGTCAGTACCGACAGAGCTGTCGTATTCACAGATAAAAGTACCGGAGGCATCATGGATTCCCTCAGATACGCAGACTATGATATTGCAGTTTTTGTCCAGAGCTTTTTCTACATTGGTGAGGAAAATCTCCTGGTCAAAATCTGTTTCAGGAAGATAGATAAACAGAGGATTGTCGCCCTGGTATTTACGTGCGAGGGCACCTGCTGCTGTAAGCCATCCTGCATGACGGCCCATGATCTCAATGATAGTAACAGATTTCTTTTCGTATACGTTTGCATCAAGAGTGATCTCACGCACAGTGGAGGCTACATATCTGGCAGCGCTTCCGAAGCCCGGAGTATGGTCTGTATGGACAAGATCATTATCAATGGTTTTCGGTTCACCGATCACACGGATTGGGCTTCCTGTCTGAGCAGCATAACGGGAAAGTTTGCTTACTGTATCCATAGAGTCATTGCCTCCGATATAGAAAAACCATCCGATGTTCAGTTCTTCAAATCTGCGGAACAATTCAGGATAAACTGGATCTTCCAGTGATTCCGGCAGTTTGTAACGGCAGGAACCGAGATAGGCGCCAGGTGTATGCTTCAGACTTTCAAGTTTTTCACCGGGAAGCGCCTCTTGAAAATCCAGTACTGTGCCATTCAGAAAACCTTCAATACCATTTACCATACCATAGACATGGTCAATTTCTTCCGGATGTGCAAATCCTTCAGAAACTACTCCGTAAAGACTGCTGTTAATAACTGCTGTAGGTCCGCCGGACTGTCCGACGATCAGATTTTTTTTTGACATGATATACCTCCGATTTGGGATATTATTATTACTGAGAACAGTCATAGTTGGGAGCTTTTGCCCCAACATCTTATCAATTCTATCATAAAATAATGGAATTTAACAGACTTGTCTTTTGATAATTGTTTTCAGTGAATATGGACTACAGGATTGCCAGAAGATATGTTATACTGTAAAGAAAAGATTAATCCTGATATCAGATCTGTAAACGTCATATATCAGATGGCGAAGGAGGAGCAAGTTATGACAGATACAAATAATAAGCAGCCCAAAAAGAAAAAAGGAGATATTCTTCTGACACTGGCACTTATTGTGGCCATTGCCGTATTTTGTTTTGCTGCATATAATCTGTACCATATTTATACAGAATATAAGAAGGGAACAGATGAATATAATCAGATCGAACAGATGGCTGTAACAGACAGAGATCCGGATAAGCAGGGCGAAGTGGCGGGACCGGATGCACAGCCACAGGCACCGATTACTGTTGATTTTGCAAAATTGAAAAGCGTTAACGAAGATGTTGTCGGATGGATATATGTGGAGGCACTGGACGGACTCAGTTATCCGGTTGTAAAGGGAAAGGATAATTCTACTTACCTTCATCAGACGTATGAAAAAAATTATAATTTCGCAGGTACAATTTTTGTGGATTACGAGAACAGTAGAGATTTCAGCGACTGTAATACGCTGGTTTACGGACATAACATGAAAAACGGCTCCATGTTCGGGCATCTGAAGAAATTTGTGGAGAGCGATGAAACCTACAAAAAAAGCAAATATTTCTGGATACTCACTCCGGAAAAAAACTATCGTTATGAAATTATTTCAGCGTATACAACAGGTGTTAACAGTGACACTTATACCTTATTTAAAGGTCCTGGCGAGGAATTTGAACAGTATCTTCAGAAAATTAAAGGATACTCGGAAATTCAGACAGAGGAAAATGAACTTACGATCAAAGATAAGATAGTAACATTGTCAACCTGTACAGGAAATGAATCTACAAGGTTTGTTGTGCAGGGAAAAAGAGTAAACTCAGTTGATGTAACACAGTAATCAGAGGTGAACCGGAAGAATCCGGAAGGAGGAATGCTTTATGGATGAAAAAATCACTAAACTTCAACAGCTGATCGATGAACATGATAATATTGTATTTTTTGGAGGAGCAGGAGTGTCAACAGAGAGTGGAATCCCGGATTTCAGATCTCAGGATGGACTTTACCATCAGAAATATGATTATCCGCCGGAAACGATTCTCAGCCATACATTCTTTATGCAGCACCCGGATGAATTTTATAAGTTTTACAGGGACAAAATGCTCTGCGATACAGCGAAACCAAATGCTGCTCATCTCAAGCTTGCCGAGTTGGAAACAGCAGGTAAACTTAAGGCAGTGATCACGCAGAATATTGATAATCTTCATCAAATGGCAGGAAGCAGAAATGTTCTGGAACTTCACGGAAGTGTATACCGCAATTACTGTATGAAATGTGGCAGATCTTATGACTTTGCCCATATGAAACACAGCACCGGTGTACCGAGATGTGAATGTGGAGGAATCATTAAACCTGATGTCGTTCTTTATGAAGAGGGACTGAATAATACCACCATTGAAAAATCTGTAAGGGCTATTTCGGAAGCACAGGTTCTGATCATCGGGGGAACATCTCTTGCAGTTTATCCTGCTGCAGGATTGATCGATTATTTCAGAGGCGAGGCCCTTGTAGTGATCAATAAATCTTCCACACCAAGGGACAGAAATGCAGATCTGCTTATCAAGGAACCGATAGGGCAGGTTTTCTCACAGATAAAAGTGAATTAATATAAGGAGTATAGACGATATGGGATTTATCTATGAGGTCGGAGATGTTGTTACCTTGAAAAAGGGTCATCCATGCGGAAGCAAAGAATGGGAAATCCTGCGTGTCGGCGTAGATTTCAGACTGAAATGTATGGGCTGTGGGCATCAGATCATGGTACCACGCAAAATGGTTGAAAAAAACACCAGGAATCTTAAGAAAAAAGAGAAGGCTGATTGACAGGAAATCAGTAAAGCTATATAATATTTAGACAGTTGTTTGCGGGAGTGAACGAATGAAACCCGTATAATATTAATGGAAAATCCGGTGAGAATCCGGAACAGGCGAAATGTCTACTGTGAATATAAGTCAGTATCCGCTGTAAAACCTGATTGATTCAGATTTTATGGCGGATTTTTGCTCTCTGATATCAGTCAGGGAGCTTTTTTTATGTAATAGGAAATTACTCCGTAATGTTCCTATTACATAAAAACGCTCCGCGAGGATGCGACCAGATGCATGAGGAACATGTCTGCTGAAGCGGATTGCGAATATCCGTTTGAATGACGGCAGGAAGGAGAACAGTTAAATGAGAAAAAAGCAGCTTATGAAATTCAGTGCAGTAATTCTTTCAGCAGTGATGACTGCCGGGGCGCTGACAGTGTCGGCAGAAGCAGCTGATTTTGGAGATGAAATTATAATTGATACAGATACAGAAGAACAATCCGATGAAGTCCAGGAAGAATCAGTGGAAACAGAAATAACAGAAATTTCGGAAACAGAAGAGCAGAACGAAGAAACAAACCAGAGTTTGACAGAAGAGTTTTCGGATAGTGTCGGTGAAGCGGCGACAACAGAAACTGACAATGAAGAAAGTTATACAGATGAAACTGCAAATACGGATGTAAAAGGTATTACGTCTGTACAGGCACAGTTATATGGACAGAACAGTAATGGAACAGTAACTTCAAAATATGTAAATGCTGAATTTACCAGTGACATAGTGAGTCGGCGCACAATGGATAACAAACAGCAGACCTGGAGAGTTGTCAATCTGGTGTTTGGTAAAGATGACGCAACACTTCCAACTGGAAATATAACTGTGAACAGTCAGTTCAGAATTGGTACAGAAGATACAGAAACCCCGGTTCAGAATCAGATGACAGTGGGCAATTGCTATTATATTAATGATGATTCTGTGGCCAACAATAATTATAACAGCGCAGATGATTCATGGAATACCAAAGGTTTTGGTGGACATACACTGATGCATGGAGAATCCACGGAAACTTTTCGTAATGAATATTACTGTATATACAGAAACCATGGAAAGATAATACGCTATCTGTTCAGAATTACAAGACAAGGGTGGGCCGGACTGATTACACAGCCATATTACAGCGAGGATAATCCGATAACAGCTGATCTGGCAGACTGGGTCTATGATGAAGAAAATGCCAGATATATGGTTACAATTGCTGAAATGGAAAAACTGCTCAGTGACAGACCTGTTCAGAAAGTGAACGAAAACGGAACACTTGGTGGAAAAATCGAATGGGAATGTCTGATATCAGAAGATCCGATGCAGCCGATATACAGAGATGGTACAAATATTTATATCAGTAAAGCCGGACAGTATAATGCCTACCATGCGTCATATGCAGGTGTGGAATATAATATACCTATCAGATTTTCCTACAGATTTAGTTCAGATGAAGGCGCTACATTACAGCTTGAAAAACTTCTGACAGACGGCATCACAAATTTGGGTGATTATGAAACAATTGAAGAATTTACAGCGCTTTTCCCGAAAGTATATCAGGAAAAAGCCAAAGAATATTATGATCAGGTAACAGCCCTTAAGAAAACATTTGATAACACAAGGACAGGTACTTACCGCGGAGACTGGGATTACAGTATTACCGGAAAAATTTATGGTACTGATAAGTTGAAAAAATGGGTGGATGACTGTGAAAGTGCAAAAGTTGATAAGGCAAAAGAACTTTCAGCGGAAATCTGGGAAAACATTTTTGGACTTAAAGATGCAAGAGAGGCAATTAATAAATATACAGATTCAGATAAGCTGACAGGTGACAGAGTAATAAAGATGGCAGAATTTAGGAAAAGTTATCTTCAGGAACTGGAAAAATCCTATAAAAATCACACACTTGAAAAACTATCCGATGTTGAAAAACTTGTAGCTGATCTGAAAGATGACAGTGAAGATATCAGAAAACAGGAACCCGGTTATACACCTAAACCACCTGTGGATTCGAAACCGGCAGTGAAACCGGGAAGCACAACAACACCGAAACCTGCTGTAAAACCTGACACAGATACAGCAGCAAAACCGGCAGGACTTCTGAAACTTCCATATACATCATGTACGAAGAAGGAAGGCGGTAAAGCATTCAGTTTGAGGGTAACTACAACCCGCAAAGCAGCTCTGACCTTTAAGAGCAGTAACAATAAAGTTGTAACAGTAGACAAAAAAGGAAAGGTAAAAATCAAAGGACCAGGCCGTGCACTGATCACAGTTACAGGAAAAGCTTCCGGAGTAAAAATTGAAACAGCCAAAATTACCGTGACAGTGAAACCATCAGCAAAACTTTCTGCGAAAGCTACAGCACAGAGCGGAAAGAAACTTAAAGTTACATGGAAACGCAACAAAAAAGCCAGCGGATATCAGATTGTAGTGTCTACAGACAAATCCTTTAAAAAAGTTGTTAAAACTGTAAATATCAAAAAGAATAAGACAGTAAAAACAACAATAAAAGGATTGAAAAAAGGAAAGAGATATTATGTCAGAATCCGGAGCATAAAGAAAGCTGCCGGTGGAAACATATATGGAAGCTGGTGTAAAACAAACTCTGTGAAGATAAAAAAATAAGTGCTTTTTGGTCAAGTTGTTGTGAACGGAGCGAGCACTAACACGGTTTGACGGCAGTATTGAACCGGAATTGTCAATTGCTTGACAATAAATACATAAAAATATATAATATTTATACAGTTGTTTTTAACATTAATGGAAAATCCGGTGGAAATCCGGAACAGACAAAACGTCTACTGTATATAAGTCAGAGCCCGCTGTATTTACCTGTCGGATACAGGAAATACGGGCGTAGTGTCTCCAAATCTTCCTGATATCTCTCAGGAAGATTTTTTTATGTTTTTAATCAATAAAAAAGGAGGATACAGAAAACATGAAAAGAAAAGAACTCACAAAATTCCTTGCAATGATGATGTGTGTTGCCATGGTCACAGGAAGTGGAGTACCTGTTGCAGCGGCGGATTTTGATGCAGAGGAAATCGCTGTGGAAACACAGGTTGAGGACGAAGATTATGCAGAGGGTGATACCGAAGAAGTTGTGGCTGATGAAGAAGCCGATGAGGACACAGATGTGGCTGGCAATGCAGAAGATGCAACAGATCTGTTTTCTGATGAAGAGACAGAAGTTGAAAGCGCAGGAGATGAGAATGCGACAGGATTAAGGCTTACAGCATCTTTAAATGGTGGAACCGCAGTTAATGCAGAGGTGACAGACGAGAAAGTTAAGGAGATGTTTGGAGAAGCTACAAAAGTTAATGTTACATTTAACAGTAAAGATATTCTTATTACCGATAATAAAGCAGAGTTAGCTCCGACAGTTGCTGAGGGTGAAAGTGTAATAGTATGCAGGGCATGGCAGGCAGGACCAATTGGAGAAATTACTCCAGTTGACGGAAAATATACTGTAAATATAGGAACTCAGGTAGAAGGAAACAGTTGTCTGGTTATTGTTAAACATGCAGATGAAACATATTCATACTATAGAGTATATTTTGCTGCGGCAAAACAAGAAATGACACTTAGTGGAAAGATTGTAAATGGCGACGATTATACCAGCGAAACTAAAGATGCGACTGTAGAAGAAAAGACAGGTACATACAATAAATTTGCATGGACAAAAGAAGTTAAGCTTACATTTGATAGTACAGATGCGAAAGCAGAAGGAAACAATACTCTGAAGTTTAAACCTGTCATTGGTGAGGGCGAGTCTCTGGTAATTGGTACCAGTGTAAAATACAAAGATGGCAGTATTTCAAATCCGTTAACAGCCGATGCTGACGGAAATTACAGTATAAGCCTCGGAACCGGAAACGGACCTTCAAAAACAACAAAAACCTGTTATTGCACTCGTACCTATGCAGACGGAAAAACTGAGAACTATAAAATTAACATAGTTCGCAAGGGCTATGCATCACTGAAAATAAATTTTGGAGACAGTGAGAAAAATCCGTCTGATGGTGTGTGGAGCTATAATGAATGGGATGAAAAGACCGGAGATCAGTGGATGGGAACAACCCTTTCAAATTATACAGGCTGGGTTAATGTAACAGCAACAGATGCAGAGGGAAATAACGCTTCTTCTAAGGCAAAAGCAGTAATAAATCCTGATTATAAGGGAAATATTTTCGAACTGGACGAGAAAAATATTGTTCATGCACATCGTGCAGGCGCTTCCAGCGAATATATTACTATACAATGTGGTGATTTGAGTGTTCCGGTTTATTTGAAAGCATTATATAAGAAGGATCGTGGAGAAACTCTGCTAAAAGCAAGGCAAACCGATGGAACGACAACAATAAATACAACAAATTTTGCAAATCCAGATGCTTTTGCAGCGCTGTTCCCGGACAATAAAAAAGAAGATGCGAAAAAATATTATAATTTGGTTACAGACCTGCAGGAAGTTCTCTCAAATAACAAAAATAGCGGAGAAGGATCTTGGGACTATGAAGTATCCAAAACCGGACAGAATAAATTCTGGAGTGAAACCTGCGAAAGTGCAAAGGTCAATAAGATCCTTGACATGTCCTCCGACATCTGGGCAAACATCTACGGCATCAAAGATGCAAAAGATACCCTGACTGCAGCAGCAGATCTTGAAAATGTAACTGATGAAGCCAAGAAAGCAGAACTTGAAACAGCATTAAATAATGCTATTGCAAAGATTGATGCTGATTACAAAAATGGTGAGATCACCAGTATTGCCGATGTAAATGCTCTTGTAGAAGCAGGAAAGAAAGATATTTATACAATCAATCCGATCAGCATTGCAGACTTTGACTTCACGCTTTCAGAAAAAGTGTTTACATATGATGGAAAGGCAAAGACACCGGAAGTAACAGTTAAGAATGGTGAGACAGTTCTGAAAGCTGGAGAAGATTATGATGTAGAGTATAAAAATAATACAAAAGGTGGCATGGCAACAGTAACCGTAACAGGTAAGGGTATTTATACAGGAGTCAAAGAACTTACATTTACAATTGAATCTCCAGAGCAGAAACCGGCAACGCCTGGTACAACAGTAAAGGATCCGAATAAAACAAACACAACTATCAGTACGAATACAGCAAAAACAGAATACAAAGTTCTGAACATTGCAAAAACTGCTTTTACCAAGACAGAAGGAAACAAGGCATTTAAACTTGGTGTAAAGACAAAGGTTAAAGGTACTGTAGCATACAAGAGTAGCAACAAGAAAGTTGTCACTGTAGGTAAGAAAGGTAAAGTAAAAGTAAAAGGACCTGGACGTGCAGTGATCACAGTTACAGGCAAAGCAAAAGGATTTAAGAATGAAACTGCAAAGATTACGATCACAGTAAAACCGTCAGCAAAACTTTCTGCAAAAGCAACAGCACAGAGTGGAAAGAAACTGAAAGTTACGTGGAAACGTAATAAGAAAGCCAGTGGATACCAGATCGTAGTTGCAACAGACAAATCATTCAAGAACGTAGTAAAAACAGTAAATGTTAAGAAAAACAAAACAGTTAAGGCTACTGTAAAGGGTCTTAAGAGCGGCAAGAAATATTATGTAAGAGTTCGCAGCATGAAGAAATCTTCCGGTGTAAAGGTATATGGAAACTGGAGCAAAGCAAAACCGGTTAAGGCAAAAAAATAATTGCTGTGAAAAGTAACAGGACAGTGTAAGCTGTGAGACGGTCACAGGGGGAGATTAGTACTTCCCCTGTGACTTTATCTATAAATACTGAGGAAATATGAAAAGAAATAAATTAATTTTGAATATAACCGGCATGGTAATAGCGATATCCATGCTGTTCACAAATATATATGTTCAGGGTGCAGAAGTATCGGGGGCGGTTCAGAAATCGGATGCAGAGACATCTGCACAGGCAGCAGAATCATCTGAGACGGAACCGTCAGCAACGCCAACCCCGACCCCGGAAATCACAGAAGTACTTACGCCCACTCCTGCCCCTGAAGTATCAGCGGCACCGACCGGAGTACCGGAAGTAACCCCGACTCTGACCCCGGAGTTATCGGTAACCCCGATTCCGACTTCGATACCGGAAATATCAGTAACGCCTACTCCAACCCCGGAAGTATCAGTAACGCCAACACCGACTCCGGAAATTTCAGCGACACCAACGCCTACCCCGACACCATCTGTAACACCTGTTCCCGAGGGAGCACCAAAGCTTCTTACACTGGAAGCGGGAGACAGTTACAGCAGTCTGGAAAAAATGAGTCCTGTTTTCAGCCCGGATACTTATGTGTACCATTTTATGGATACAAGCTCCGTGGGACGTCAGAGAGTGATGAATGCAACTGTAGATCCAGGAGTTACTGTAACAGTAAACGGAGAAGAAGTTCCGGTAAGTGCGGACGGCAAATGTACACTGACGATCATGTATAAATCATCAGGCAGTGAAAATGATGTGGTTCTCACGCGAAAAGATACTGGAGAAAAGGCTACATATCAGTTTCATACATTTGCTCATGGTGTAACGAATTATTCTGGAAGTTATTCGCTTGTAACTTCAAAAGGTGAAAAAGATACGGCAAATATCAGTGACTTTAAGGCTCAGGGATATTCCAGCGTCTATGATGCAACTGTTAATCTTGAAAAAGTAAGGCTGCAGATGCAGGTCAGCCTGGGCGAGAATGAAATCTTTGAGGCGGATTTGACAGATAGCAATAATAAAAAAATAGATTCTTATCTTTATGGAGGCGGAGAGGAAGGCGAGAGCTATAATGTACAGTCAAAAGTCCTCAATCTTCAGGAAGGTGAGAATATTTTCTATCTGAAATGTTATGGTGAAAGTTACCACTGGGTTGACGGCAAACCGGTAAGAGAGCCCGGTGTATACACAGTAACTTTCCGCATTTACAGAAATAAACAGGAAGATCCGGCAGAGTTCACTAATACAGCTCTGAGTGATATCAGGCTTTCCATAAACGGACTGGATACGGGAAACTGCCTTGCTGGTTTTTCATCGGATAAAAAGAAATATACAATTAATCTTACTCCCGAGGATTTTGACCAGCTGAGTGATAATAAACTCTGGCTGACTGTGAAGGGCAGTGATGACAGACAGAAAATCCGTGTTCACGGGAAATGTACCATGCACGGAGTAAGTGCTGATGATGTAAAAAAACAGGGTAACGGAAGTTATATTCTTGCAGAATATAATTCAAATGACCTTTACAGTGCAGATTCTTTTACTACGAAGATTTATGTGACAGCGCCGGATAATATTACAACAGCGACATATGAACTCACGGTGCAAAGAACCGGAAAATCCGGAATGATCATGGTAGATGCATACAGACATACCAGATTTATCATAGTTCCTTCACAGCCGGAAAGAAAGACGATTCTTGTGCTTGCATCAATAAAAATATATGACAATGGTGCACTGATCACAGGTTCACAGGCGATTGCAAGGGGAAATATGAAGATTCAGATCCAGAATATTTCGATTATCTCAGAAGAGGAAAACACAACCAGTTCTGGATTTACTGTGCGACTGAACGGGCCGGGTACCACTCCGGTTGATGTTGTTTATGATGACGGAAAGGCTCATTATGAAGAGCAGATACTTGTATCCGTGTATTATAATGAAGCAGGACTTCTCAATGAGATCAAGGTGGCACAGGAACTTCTGGATACAACGCAGAAAAGTGACCGTATATATGCCGATGGTGCGGCAGATACTTTTTCAGCAGCCATAAGAAGTGCACGTGAGGTTTATATTCGTTATGTAAATATGAATCTGAATGATGAACAGGCAGAAACTGTTACAAATGCAGTGACTGCACTTCAGAAAGCAGAAGATATCTATCGAAGATCTGAAATTGGAAAGAAGATCACGGCATTTACACCTCTGGCATGGAATGTCGCAAATCAGAATGTTACTAATAATTCTTCTATTTTGAGGGTAAAAAGGCCGGACACACTGGAAGTGACGATCGATGGAAAAAAAGAAACCATATCAGGAGTTACCTGGAGTTCCAGACCGGCATGGCAGATAAAAACAGATCAGGAGATCCTTTATCGTTTTACACCACAGCTTCCGGCAGGATATGTTGTAATGGAAGGAGTGCAGTATCCTGTGATCACAGTGTCACGTAAGGCAAAAACGCTCCCCATAGAAGTCAAGAAAACAATACCACTTGATGAATCGGTACTGGTACAGCATGTTCCGTATGGTACACGTAAGACGCAGCTGAATTTTCCGGAATGCCTGGAGATGTACCGTCAGGAAGGCGCAGGAGCAGATGGAGGAATCATCCAGGTGCCGGTTCGCTGGATAGATGTGGACGGCTACAATGGAAAAGTTCCGGGAACATATATATTTGAGTCAGCTCTGAATGCAGCTGACACAGATTTCAGACTGTCGCAGAACACTACCCAGAATCCGATGCAGACAATCAAAATAATTGTAGATCCACCGAAAGACAGTGGCAATGGTGGAAATGGCAGCGGTAATGGTGGAAATAACGGAAATGGAAATGGCGGAACCGGAAATGGAACAGGTACAGGTACAGGAACAGGCGCCGGAACCGGAAGTGGTACCGGATCGGGAACCGGTACGACCGGGGAGAACGGAAAAGGTTCCGGTGAAGGCAATGGCTTAGGAACAAGTAAAAATAATGGCTCTGGATCAGGCAAAAAGAACAAAAAGGGCAATGGTAAGAACAGTGGTACAGACAGCAATAATTCTGATGAAAGTGGAAGCGGAACCGGTAATCAGAAAAATGAACCGGAGTCCGAAAAATCAGGAGAAGCTTCAGGTACTGATAAGAAGACAGAAGAAACTTCAGGAAGTGACAACTCTGGAAAACAGGGGGGAAGTGCTGCTTCTGAAATGAAGGGAAATGATTCTGAAAAACTCTCTGATTATGAGAAGAATGAAGATGCCGGGGAAAATGGCTCAAAAGGAAAGAAAACAAAATGGAAAGTTGCGGAAATCGTTGAGGAACAGGTGGAATCCCATAAAAATGAAATGATATTCCTGGGAATAGTGATTATTTTGTTACTGATTTATGGTGGTTTCAGAGAATACAGGAGGCATAGGGAGGATGACGAAGAGTAGTGACAGAAACAGAACTGTAAAATATTTTCTTCTGGGATTTATTGTGCTTTTCTGCTGGATTTTATTTGGAACAGCAGCGGTACATGCAGATAATGCACCTAAGGGAAAAATTGTCATGTCCGTTGAGAAATCAACCATCGGACAGAGGTTTATTATGGAACCGCAGTATGTCGATTTTTATGAGGGCGACACGCTTGCAACCGTAACACTGCGGGAACTTACAAGGATCGGAAGAAGATACAATTATGACGGAAGAACAACTCATGGCTTTTATCTGTCAGAGATTTCTGATCCGAACCGTGGTTCCATAAAGGTTCCGGATTATCTCATGAATGTCATAAATAAAAGTGGTTATAAATTTTATGAAAAAGATTTTACACCTGAATATCTGGGTGAAAAAGATTACTGTTCTCAGTCCGGCTGGGTATATGATTATAACGGAGTACAGCCGCAGGTTTCAGCCTGTGATGTCACACCGAAAGACGGAGATGTCCTTCAGTGGAAATTTACGCTTGCAACTCTCGGAAAAGATGTAGAGGGAGATATTGATAAAAGCAGTACAAGACCTGACAGAGTGAAACTTAATAAACTGCTGGCAGAAGTACGTAAACAGCCGGAACTTCTGAAAAATTCCGAAGTTAAAAATGCATATGACCGCTGTCTGGCACTGACTGTGGATCTGAATACTACTAAAAGTGAACTTACTGTTCATATGAATACTCTGCGTAAGGCACTGTCCTGGAATACAATTTCAGATATACATATATGGGGAAGCCAGGGAAAGAAAATTGCGGTAAAAAACGGTACAGAACAGAAAGATATTGAATTTCCGACTTTGCTTCGAGCTTACAAAAGCGGCAGTACATCCCAGATAAATATTCCGGTGTCTTCCTGGATATGTGATGATAAATATGATCCTTCCAAAGCTGGAAACTATCAGTTTTATCCTGTGATCCCGGATGCCTATGTGGTAGATGAAAATGCTGAACTTCCTGCATTTACAGTTCAGGTACGTGAATTTGGTGATGTAAATGAGGATGACAGTGTAAATACTGCTGATATCGAAAAAATGATGAGCACAACGAATGCTTATTTCGGAAAAAAATTTGAATCAGATGAAGGCGGAGCAGTCTATGATCTGAATAATGACGGTATTGTAGATATGCAGGATTATTCACTGCTTGTGGGTGCAGTAAACAATACTGAGATCCGTTCGGAAGATGAAGGAAGGCTTGTGCTGAAATTTGCGAAGTCAGACTGTGTGGCGGGTGAAGAGATAACAGCAGAGCTGATGCTTTACTGTGGAAAGCTGGATACAGTTGGAATTCAGTTGAACACGTCCGGGATACAGCAGGGAATCAAGCTGAAATGCAATAAAGATTTTCAGATTGAATACAGCAAAGAAAATGAGAACGGTATTTTTCTGATGCTGGGAAGACGTCAGGGTGCAGTCAGTGCACAGAACCTTCAGGGAGTCAGCATTGGAACTCTGACATTTATCTGCAAAACAGGTGGAAATCCGGCTCTTTCTTTTGGAAATCCAGTGGAAAATATTTCATATGGTCAGTCCGTCCTGGGATACAGAAATGGAAATAAAGTAACATTTGATACGTCTCTGAATTATGGGAAAGATACAAGATTTGCTTTTCAGTTGAATAACGGAAAGGTAAGAGCAGGGAAATTTTCTGATAATGAAATTACAGAAGACGGTGTGACAATGAAAGAAGTTAAGGTTACATTCCGTGCTTCTGATGCAGAAGATGCGAAAGAAAACCGTGTCCGTGTTCTTGCACAGCTTCCGGAAGAATATACTCTGCAGATTGGTGGTTCACTGAAAAACGGAGAAATCACTGATCCTCTGACTCAGGAATCAGATGGTGTATATTATGCAAAAGGAACAGCAGGATGCCTTACAGGCGGCCAGTCTGCACAGAGAGAAAGCTGTGTCCTTTATGGAGTGCTCACTGACGGAACAAATAAAACATATTATAAATTTAATATTAACAGAAAAGGATACAAAAAGACAACCTGGAATTATACAGGTTCCAATCCATTTGTACTTAACACCTGGTCAGAGAGTAATCCGGAAATTATTTCCGGAAAATGGAGTGCGAAAGATGCGGGTATTACAGGCTGGGATGCAGATGGAAATCCGATGACAGATCTTCATGTTGTTATGCCGAATTCAGATGCATCACAGTCACTGTACTATAAAGAGGATAGCAATGGAGAAGGTACTCTCTATGCAAAAGAAGCCGGTGATTACTGGCTGGAGATCCAGGACAGTACAGGAGAGGTAAGAGGAAAAATCCGTGTGCTTGCCACTTATCCATATGATGCGGCGGCATATTTTGTAAAAAAAGCGCAGGAGATCTCACTGGAACCGTCTGATTATAATCCATCTGTTGCAGATCAGCTTTTTGTATACAGAGACATGATTAACAAAGTCAGCAAGGTACAGCAGAAATATCCTGAGAATCTGCCGGTATATCTTACAGGACTTGGCGGACTTACGCTGGAAGAAACTGGAAACAGGGCTTCAGATTCAGAAGGATATAAGTTTTTTGCAGATTCGCTGCGAACAGATTCTGTTAATGAACTCCGTCAGGGAATCAGGGAAATTCGTCCTGTTCTTGAAAAAAATAAAAAATCAACAGCTGTGGTGACAACGAAACCAGACAGTACACCAAAACCGGCACAGACGCAGCAGAAAAAAACAGTTACTTTTTCTGGCTCTGATACTATAAGTAAAGAGTTTGCGAAGAAATCCTTTAAGCTGGGAATAAAAGTAAACAGCAACGGAAAAGTAACATACGAAAGTTCCAACAAAAAAGTAGCGACTGTCAGTGCCTCTGGAAAGATCACCATGAAAAGTATGGGGAAAACCGTGATTACCATAAAAACTGCAGAAACCTCTTCATATAAGGCAGGTACTCGCAGGATCACACTGAATCTGAACCCGAAAAAACCACAGCTGAAATATCTGAAATCTCAGAAGAAAAAGACAGCAGCAGTAAAATGGAAAAAAGTCAAAGGCATCAGCGGATACCAGATACAGTACTCCATATCAAAGAATTTTAAGGGTGCAAAGACAGTAAAAGCATCCAAGAAAGCGGTGTCAGGCACTATTAAAAAACTGAAAAGTAAAAAGAAATATTATGTGCGTATCCGTACATACAAAAAAGCTTATGGACAGACTGTGTACAGCAGCTGGAGCAAAGTAAAGAAGGTTAAAGTTAAATAACCCGGGAGGAAAAAATGAATCAGTCATTAGTAGATATTCTTCATGTGGCAGGACAGGCAATCCGAATTCCATGTAACATAGTTCTGATCGTTTTGATGATCGTATCAGTAGTTCAGATGGGACATGTGTTTGTGGAGAGCTGGTTTGAGATAAAACATGGAAAGCTCAACAGCATAGCACTGGCAAGAAATCTGTGTAATAAGGGTAAAGAAGAAAAACTTCAGCTGATAGAAAACAGTCTTCTGAACGGAAGAGAAAAAGCCATGTTGAAAGAACTGATTAAATCAGATGACATGAATGAAGATATGCGTCAGGCAATTGCGGAGAGACTTCTGGAAGCACAGGAGGCACGTTACAAAAGAATCCTTCATATTACAGAACTTGTGGCGAAACTGGGACCGATGTTCGGCCTTCTCGGAACTCTGATACCATTGGGACCTGGAATCGTAGCACTGGGAACAGGAGATGTTCAGACACTTTCCAACTCCATGGAAATGGCATTTGATACCACAATTGCCGGTGTGATCAGTGCAGCAGTGTGCAGTGTCCTTACCGGAATCCGGAAGCGCTGGTATAACCGGAATATGCAGAATATTCAATTGATCATGGAATCCTTGCTGTAGAGGTGATATAATGAAAAACTCACGATTAAAAAGAAGAGGTGGGAGCAGTTTTTTTGAGGAAGAAGAACAGAACCCCATGGGAGGTGTGGCAAACCTTGTGGACGCCATGCTGGTTCTTGCATGTGGACTGATGATGGCTATTATTTCTTTTTACAATGTAGACATCAAAGGAACAGCTTCCAGAACCGAAGAACTGAAACAGGAACAACTTCAGGAAGTGGACGATTACGGAGTGATCGACGATGAGGGAAATGTTTCAGGTGGATTCGAATCACGTGGAAAAGTCTATGAAGATAAGAAAACCGGCAAACTGTATGTAGTGACAGAAGATACTACAGATGAAACCGGTGCAGATACTTCGGATCAGTCAGAGCAGAAATAATTAACAAACGCATTCAGGAGATTGACAATATAATGAATAAAAAGAAAGTAGCCGCACTTCTCTGTGCCTCCCTTGTTATGACAACAGGCCCGGCAGGAAATTTTGCCCTGTCAGTGGCAGCAGCAGAGAATGATGCAGGCTGTAACGCGGAAACAGAAGAAAATAAGGTCGGGTCTGATACTGAAAGCGGACAGGAAATCACTGTGGAAGAGGGAGAGTCTGCCTCTTCAGATAATAGTGCTTCAGACTTGGAAGATAACAACAGTGAGAAAAACAAAGACAATTCTGAAAATTCAGAAAACGACACCAGACAGGAGGAAGCTGTTCCTTCACAGGAAGTCACTGATGAAGTTCAGATATCAGCAGGCAGTGATGACATAGAGGAAGATATCAGATTTATCACGGAGGCTGTGGAAGAAGCGGAGAAACAGTCAGTGCCGGATATGACATCAGAAGTGATGAAGGATTTTCTTACAGCTTCTGGTCTTTATGATGATATGGCTCTCGAAGCTCAGAAGGCAGTACCGCCATCTGTGGTACAGAAGATTGAAACGATCAGACAGCGTATTATGGATGTGAACCGGACTTCCGGCGGAGTGACAGCTGATATTGGCTACTGGTACATAGCTCTTCATGCGGAAGAAGCAACACCAGAAGAAATCCAGGCAGCAGTACAGCTGTATCAGAGCGGAAATCCCGGAAGCACGGTAAGTATGAAATATGCAGTAAAACTTTCGTACAGTGATGTCCGGTATGGCAGTGAATGTGAACCGGGCAAAAACCTTCCACTTTCTTTCCCGGTTCCGGAGGGATATTCACAGATGAAAAATCCGCAGATTTTTACTATTGCGGACGGTAAGATCAGCCTTCTTACTCCAGAAGAGGATGAAAATGGAAAATTTAATCTGGTAGATGGCAAAGATGTGCAGAATATTTATATTGCAGATATATCTACTTCAATTCAGAAAATAGCACTGGATGAGACTGCAAGTGTAAATATCGGACAGAAAACTACCCTGAAAGTCACAACTATGCCCGAAATAATCACCGAAGGTTATGAACTTCAGTGGAAAAGCAGTGATGAAACAGTCGCACAGGTGGACAAAAACGGACAGGTGACTGGTAAAAAACAGGGAACAGCCACAATAACCGTTTCTGTGAAGGGGAATGATAAGATTCAGGCATCCTGTAAAATGTCTGTAGTTCAGGGAGCAAATGTACTTAATAAATCAGCTGACCAGGTGCTTTCCGAGACAATCTCATATGTACAGGCGCTGGACACGAATCCTACACGGGGAAGTGAATGGTTTGTGCTCTCACGTGCGAGAAACGGCGAAAATCTGAATTCCTCCTATTTTTCAACATATTATAATCATTTTGCAAATTATCTGCAGGAAAACAAAGGTGTTCTTACCACTACCATTAAATATACAGAATATTCCAAGGCTATCCTGACTATGACTGCCATAGGAAAAGATGCCAGAAATGTAGCAGGATATAACCTTTTTGACCCGCTTGCAGATTTTGACAATACAGTAGAACAGGGATCGAACGGAGCAATATGGGCGCTGATTGCCCTGGATTCAAATCCTGCTTATTCATTTCCCACTGTAAAAGCAGGCGGAAATCAGAATTCAAGAGAAAAACTGATAGACTATCTTCTCAGTGTGCAGATGCCGGGAGGCGGTTGGGCAATGTCCGGCACGAAAGCTGATTCAGATCTTACAGGAATGGCTTTACAGGCGCTGGCACCATACTATCGCAAAGCGGGTTATGAAAATGTAACGGCAGCCATTGACCAGGCACTGAGTGTACTGAGTAACATGCAGAATCCCACAGGTGGATTTTCTACAGTAGGAACAGAAACCGTAGAGTCCTGTGCACAGGTTCTGACAGGACTCTGTGCGCTTGGAATTGATCCGGAAAAAGATTCCCGGTTTATCAAGGGCGGAAACTGGATGATCGCAAATCTGCTTTCTTATCATATTGATAACAGTGGATTTATGCATGTAAAATCAGGATCTGCCAATAACGGTGGCGGTGAGGCAGGAAAGGTCAACGGTATAGCTACGGAACAGGGCTTTTACTCACTGGTGGCATACCAGAGGTTGAAAAGAGGACAGACCAGCCTTTATAATATGTCTGATATTAAACTGGCAGCAGGAGCAAAAGGCGATGGAAAAGGAACCGGGATCGTGACACCGACACCGAAGCCGACAGCAGCCAAAAAAACGTCTTCAACAAAAAAGAATAAGAAGAACAAAAATAGTGGCGATTTTTCCGATTCCTCAAAAAAATCAGGAAAATCAGGCAAAACACTGAACAGTACACCAGGCGGTAAGGGTAAATCTTTATCAGGTGGAAGCACAGGAAAGTCACTTTCAGATAAAAAAAGTTCATCTTCTGACAAGAATAAAAAGTCATCTAAAGGCTGGGGATTTGAGGCTGAACCATATGTTGACGATAAGGATAAATCAAAAACAACAGGAAAAACTCTTACAAATGCAACAACTGAAAGTGCAGATTCCGAACCGGAGGAAACATATCAGGAAGAAATAACTGCAGAGCAGGAACCAGACAGAAAATGGGATGGATTCCCATCAGCAGTCTGGGGATTTATCGGAGTATGTGCAGGGGTATTTATAACAAAAGGACCGGAGCAGATAAATAAATGGAGGAAACGAAAAAAGGATGAATAAAAGGCGGAGTTTATTAAAAGCATTACTTGGACTGACCATGTGCGGAATGCTTCTGACAGGCTGCGGGGAGCAGAAGCAGGAAACAACAGCAAAAGAAACTGTACAGACTGCTGAGCCGCAGAAAGAAACAAAAGAGGAAAAGAAAACAGATGACAAAAAGAGCAGCGCAGAGTCTCTGAAAGAAGAAAATCAGATCCCTGATGACGGAGTGATCACTCAGGAACAGATGGAGACCATTGCCGGAAAAGACGGACAGTATAAGTTTAACGGAGAAACATCTGACGGGATAAAATATACATGGATCTATGACGGAACCAAGATTCAGAATCCTGTTGAGCAGAAACTGAAAGTGGAATTTACAGAGGACGGACTGGATGACATTAAGGAACAGGCAGATCAGGCTCCTTATGGAATGCAGGTAAAACTTCAGAAGATGGAACTTGCCGCACCGGCAACTCTGGAGGTAACTCTTACCAAGAAATGGGAAGCAGACAGGGTTCTTTACTGCATTTATCAGGATGACAAAATTTATCAGCTGGATCAGGCTGAAATAGAAGATGTTAAAGAAAATGATCAGGCTGTATCAAAAATCACTTTCCAGGTGACCAAAGCAGACGGAGATGTTTATGTGCTTCTTGGCGGTTCTTCTGAAGGAACAGCGGAGGATGAGCAGAACGATGTTTCCAGTGGAGATAATGGAAGCACAGATAATGGAAGTGCAGATAATGGAGAAACAGAAAGCAGCGGAGATACAGATACAACGGTAAGTAACGAAAGCAGTTCGTCAGAAGAAGATAATTCTTCTTCACAGGAGGAGAGCCATACATGTACAATCTCTATTGAGTGCTCTTCTATACTTGACAACTGGGATGATCTGAAATCTTCAAAGGCAGAATTTGTGCCTTCAGACGGATGGATCCTTTATCCTTCAGAAATATCCTTTACACCGGGAGATACTGTATTTGATGTGCTGAAAAGTGCCTGCAGTCAGGCAGGAATCCAGATGTCTTCAAAATATACACCGCTGTACGGCAGTTATTATATTGAAGGAATCAATCAGCTC
Organism: Blautia sp. HCP28S3_G10; assembly: GCF_052065235.1. Classification (NCBI taxonomy): domain Bacteria; kingdom Bacillati; phylum Bacillota; class Clostridia; order Lachnospirales; family Lachnospiraceae; genus Blautia; species Blautia sp. HCP28S3_G10. Next base: position 211,544 of record NZ_JBQHUL010000002.1, read on the forward strand.
TACGAATTTGATTGTGGACAGAATTCCGGCTGGATGTACAGTGTAAACGGCTGGTTCCCGAATTATGGATGCTCCAGCTATACTGTAGAAGACGGAGATAACATAGAGTGGAAATATACCTGTGATCTTGGCTCAGATGTAGGAAACAGCTATGGAGGCTAAAGCAGGAAAAGATTCATTTTCAGGCTGTTATCCCATATTAAATTTCTTTTACTTCGGGGTGATCCTGATATTTACCATGTTTAATCAGCATCCGGTTTTTCTGGCTGTATCTTATGCAGGCGCAGTTGTATATTCAGGAATCCTGAATGGCTGGAAGAAAACTCTGAAACAGAGTTTTCTTCTGACTTTGCCGGGACTTCTGATCGTGGCGCTTCTGAACCCGATGTTCAACCATTATGGCGTAACCATGCTGTTCTATATAGAAAGCAGTGGAAACTGGGTAACACTTGAAGCCCTTGTTTATGGAATTGTCCTTGGGGCAGTAATGTTTGTCGTGATCCAGTGGTTTTCCTGTTATAACCAGATCATGACAAGTGATAAATTTGTTTATATTTTTGGCAGGATCATACCGGCATTGTCTATGATTCTTTCCATGGCACTCCGGTTTGTTCCGAGGTTTACAGCACAGCTTCATGTGATCCGGAACGGACAGAAGGCGATGGGACGTGATACCGGCAATGGAAATGTAATAAGCCGTGCCCGTCATGGCCTGAACATGCTTTCAATCCTGATCACATGGGCACTTGAAAATGCCATAGAGACATCAGACTCTATGAGAAGCCGTGGATACGGACTTCGCGGGAGAACTGCATTTTCTATTTATCGTTTTACCAGAAGAGATAAGATCCTGGGTGCGATAATGACAGGCCTGTTTGTGATCATTACAGTGGGCTGTGCCAGAGGTGCTGTATTTGCCCAGTATAACCCCAGAATTTTACTGGCGGGATTTACTGTTCAGGGAAGAACAGCCCCGGTTTCCTGCAGTCCTGTGCTGGCCTTTGCAACTTATATATCATTTGGACTTTTTTGCTTCCTTCCTGTGATCCTGGACGTGGCAGAAACCAAAAGCCTGGAGAGAAGCCGGAAAAATGTGGGACAGGATATTGGTCTTACATACAGGCAGATTTACGAAGAGATGGAAGAGGAAGGAATCAGATCATGAATATACTGGAAGTAAAAGATTTCAGTTTTGCTTACCCTGATCAGAGAAAAGAAGCTCTGGTTCATGCAAATATGAAAATTGAGGAAGGTACGCTGAATGTGGTCTGCGGGAGAAGTGGCTGTGGCAAAAGCACATTGCTTCGACAGATGAAATCGGTTCTGGCACCTCACGGAGCGTCAACAGGAAGTATTATATTTAAGGGAAAATCACTGAAGCAGGTGGATCACCGAACCCAGAGCAGTGAGATTGGATTTGTAATGCAGAATCCGGACAATCAGATTGTCACGGATAAGGTGTGGCATGAGCTTGCCTTTGGCCTGGAGAGCCTGGGATATCGTACAGATGATATCCGTCTCAGAGTTGCCGAGATGGCCAGCTATTTTGGCATTCACCAGTGGTTTTATAAAAATGTGGCTGAACTGTCAGGAGGACAGAAACAGCTTCTGAATCTGGCAGCAGTCATGGCAATGCATCCTTCACTTCTGATACTGGATGAACCTACATCTCAGCTGGATCCGATCGCAGCCTCCGATTTTCTGGCAACAGTGAGAAAAATAAACAGAGATATTGGAACAACTGTTATTATCACAGAGCATCGTCTTCAGGATATCATTCCCTATGCAGACAGAGTTTTTGTTATGGATAAAGGAAGCGTATTTCTGGAGGGAGCACCGAGAGAAGTAGGCGAAAAACTGAAAGATCTGGATCATGGAATCTATCTTTCCATGCCTGTGCCTGTACAGATCTATGGAGAAATGGACAGCAGCCTATCCTGTCCTCTGACTGTCAGTGAAGGGCGTGTCTGGATGCGGGAGTATCTGGAAAAAGAGACCGAAAAAGGCATTCCGGATACAGAAGAGATTTCAGGAACAGATTCTTCATTGAAGAAAAAAAATACTGAAAAGCCTGCAAAGACCGGAAAAGAAGAGTATGCCATTGAAATGAAAGATGTCTGGTTCCGCTACGAAAAAGACAGTCCGGATGTAGTGCAGGATCTTTCCATGAAAGTAAAAAAAGGCGAGTTTTTTGCTTTGGTAGGAGGTAATGGAACAGGTAAAAGTACAACACTGTCATTACTGAGCCGTGTCCGTCAGCCTTACAGGGGAAGAATATATTTTGAGGGAAAAGATATCCGCACATTTAAAGACAGGGACCTTTATTGTGGGTATCTTGGCGTTATGCCACAGAATCCGCAGAGTATTTTTCTTAAAAAAACAGTACTGGAGGATCTTTATTCCGTGATTGGAGGAAAGAAAAACAAAACATCACCGGAATATCCGATAGAAATGAAAAAAGAAAAAGCAATTGAGGGAATTGTCAGTCTTACGAAGCTGGAGGATCTTCTGGAGCGTCATCCATATGATCTGAGCGGTGGGGAGCAGCAGAGACTTGCGCTTGCGAAAGTCCTTCTGCTTCGTCCCCATATTCTTCTGATGGATGAGCCTACAAAGGGCATGGATGCGGAATACAAAGATGAGCTTGGAAAAATTCTCAAGAAACTTCAACAGCATGGAATGACAATCTTTATGATTTCTCATGATATAGAATTTGTGGCAGAATATGCAGACAGAGCAGGTCTGTTTTTCCAGGGAAATATTGTGACCAGCAAAGAAACACGGGAGTTTTTTGCAGGAAATAATTTCTATACAACAGCAGCAAACAGAATGGCAAGACAGTTCTTCCCGGAGGCTGTTACCGGAAAGGATGTGGTGGAATGCTTAAAGAACAGGAATTAGACCGGTTTCTGGATGAATTTCTGGATGGAGCATCTCCCACAGAACAGGAAAACAAGGCAACTCCGGAAGAAATGGAAGAGTATACACTTCCGTCTGATGGTCTGATCATACGGCAGATGAGGAAAGATGGAAAAGTTGACCACCGTACGTGGGTGGCTCTGGCACTCATGCTTCTGACAGTACCGCTGATTCTTTATTTATCTGTGAGGTTTTTTCACGGAAGAAAATATATGGTCTGCAGTCTGATCGTAGTAGTTGCAGCAATGCTTCCATTCTTTATGATGTTTGAAGGAAGAAAGCCCAAAGCAAGAGAAATTATGGTAATCTCGGTCCTTGCAGCTATTGGAGTTGCCGGACGTGCTGCCTTTTTTATGATACCGAGTTTTAAACCGATTGCGGCAATTGTGATTATTACAGGAGTATCTTTTGGAGGAGAGGCCGGATTTCTGGTTGGCTGTCTGATCATGCTGATCTCCAATATGTTTATGGGACACGGACCGTGGACCCCATGGCAGATGTTTTCCTATGGACTGATAGGATTTATGGCGGGAATTCTTTATCAGAAGGGAATTCTGAAGGCACGTAAGCTGGATCTCTGTATTTATGGTTTCCTCAGTGTAATCTTTATTTTTGGCGGTATCATGAATCCGGCGAGTATACTGATGTCATATGGATATATTACGAAAGAAAGCCTGATCGCATATTATATATCCGGAATACCGGTAGACCTGGTGCATGCCAGCTCTACAGTTTTTTTTCTCTGGACTATGAGCAGACCGCTCCTTGAGAAACTTGAGAGAATCAAAAGAAAATACGGACTGATCGAACCACAGGAGGAAGAACTTTGATCTATGTAAGCCATCTGATACCAGATAAAGATCTGAAGACAATTATAAAAAAATATAATGTAGGTGTGGAAAGCATAGACTTTTCCATTTCAGATAATCTGGATCACCTGCAGGAATCGATAAATAATTACAGAAAAAAGCTGAAAGATATGGGAAATCCGCCGCTGGTTCTTCATGGCCCTTTTCTGGATATCAATCCGGCGTCCTATGACAGTCTGGTAAGAGAGGCAACAATGACCAGATTCGGGCAGTGTTATGAAGCTGCGGCAGAGCTTGGGGCAGACAAGATTGTTTTTCATTCTGGAATGAATCCTTATGTATATTATCCGGAATACTGGGCTGATCATGTGTCATTGTTCTGGAGGGAATTCATGGAGGACAGAAAAGAAATACCTGTGGTACTTGAAAATGTTTTTGACAATGACTGGAAGCTCCTTATGGATGTATACAGGCAGGTGGACAGAGAAAATTTTACGCTGTGCCTGGATATCGGACACAGTCACTGCTATTCAGATATTGATGTACTGAAATGGGCAGAGTCTCTTGCTCCTTATGTCACGCATGTGCATGTGCATGATAACTGTGGAGACCGGGATGCACATACAGGGCTGGGAAAAGGAACTCTTCCATGGAAAAGAACTCTGGAATTTTTGCCGGAGACAGAAGAACGGACATGGACGATCGAATGTCCGAAGACGGAAGATGCAGAGATATGCTGTGAGAAACTTTGCAGAGATAATCAGAAGGGAAGGGCATAAGATGGCAGATAATATTACCAGAATTCAAGAGGAACTGGCAAAAGTAATTATCGGAAAAAAAGATGTCACAGATAAGATGCTGATGGCATTATTTGCCGGAGGGCATATTCTTCTGGAGGATGTTCCAGGGGTAGGAAAAACGACCACAGCAATTGGACTGAGCAAAATTCTCGGACTGGATTTCAGAAGAATACAGTTTACACCAGATGTTGTTCCTTCAGATGTGACCGGCTTTACTATGTATGACAAGGAAACTTCAGAATTCAGATACAGACCCGGAGCTGTTATGTGTAATCTGCTTCTTGCAGATGAGATCAACCGTACCTCAAGCAAAACCCAGTCTGCACTTCTTGAGGTTATGGAAGAGGGACATGTGACTGTAGATGGTGTGACTTATGAGGTTCCTAAACCTTTTGTGGTGATCGCGACACAGAACCCTGTAGGTACTGCCGGAACACAGATGCTTCCGGAATCACAGCTTGACCGTTTTATGGTGAAACTCAGTATGGGTTATCCGGATATACAAAGTCAGGTAGAACTTCTACGCGATAGACAGAAACAGAATCCGATGGATCTTGTTGAACAGGTGCTGAATGGGAAAAGCCTTATTAAGATGCAGCAGGAAGCAGGAGTTATTTACATTTCGGATGCTGTTCTGGAATATATCAGCCGTCTGACTGCAAAGACAAGAGAGGACGAGGTGATCACTCTTGGTGTAAGTCCACGTGGAGCACTTGCACTCAGCAGAATGGCAAAAGCAAGGGCATATCTTCTGGGACGTGATTATGTGATTCCGGAAGATGTGCAGGAAGTGTTTACCGATGTCTGCGGGCACAGAATTGTTTTGAATCCGAAAGCAAGGATCAGCAATGTTACACCAGAAACAGTACTCAATAAAATTCTTCAAAATACAGAAGCACCGGGAGTGGAATAATGAAAAAGACCAGAATCACGGCGGGAATACTGGCTGTACTGGGAATCGGTATCTATCTGGCAGACGGATCTTATGGTGTCCTTTGTATTCTGGTATCTGCTTTTTTTGTACTGCTGTGTATGGCACTGTATACACTGGCAGAGGGGCGGGAGACAGAACTTGGTTCTTTTTTTCCGGAAAACGGAGAAAAAAATCAGAATATAAACGGCAGCATTATCATAAAAAACAGCTCGCATTTTCCTGTATTTCGCGGCAGGTGTCAGCTTAACTGGAAAAACACCCTGACAGGTGAAGAAGGAAAGGAAAAGCTGAGTTTTGCAGCTGCGGCAGGAAAAACAACAAAAATTCCTGTTTCTGTCTGTACAGAGTACAGTGGTGTCTGTCAGCTGTCTGTAGATGAACTGGAATATACAGATCCTTTTGTATTGTTCAGACGCAGGGAAAATAAACATACAGAAGCAAAAATTACAGTATTTCCGACAATATATGACATACCAGAGAAAATGCTGGATAATGAGAGCTTTAATATGGAAAGCTTTCTGTATTCTTCAGAACGGAGCGGAGAAGATTACGGTGAAACTTATCAGGTTCGTGAATACAGAGCGGGAGATAATATGAAACAGGTCCACTGGAAACTGAGTGCCAGACTTGGAGAAATGACTGTGCGGGAGCCTGGATACCCGGTCAGCCATGCAGTGATGGTCTTCATGGAGACAGGATTTGACAGAAAGTTTCCGGAACCGCAGAAAATGGATCAGCAGATCTCGCTTGCACTGTCATTTCTGAAGGCTTTTGCAGATGAGGGAATTTCATGCCAGCTTGGATTTTATGATTTCGACGAAGAAAGGGCAAAAATCCTCCAGGCAGAGAATACAGATGAATTCTGGCAGACAGCAGAATTTGCTATTGGTGCAGGAAGAAGCTGTGAAGGTCTGTCCGGTTTGAAAAAATTTCTGGAAAGTGCTGAAGAGTGGCAGGCAGCACATTATATTTATGTAACAGCAGGAAAAGAGACAGATGATGTGGAGTATCTCAGAAGGGAAGCCACAGTAACTGTTTTTGATGAAAATACAGAATTTCCAGGATAATAATAGGAGACGGACATGAAGGTTTGTGTGGGACAGATACAGAACAGAAAAAAACTGAATAGGCTTCTTACTGAAAGTCTCACTGCATGGTTTCTTGCCTCCGGGCTGATGATTACAGCTGACAGGACTTTGGGAACGGGTGTTTCGTGGATTATTCTGGTTCTTGCAGCCGGTATTCCGGTATTATTGTTTGAACTGATTCCACGGAAAGAAGTTTCATATGCAGGAACAACAGCGCTGATCCTTATACCGGCACTTCTGGCACTGGCCGGGCAGAAAAACTTTGTAAACGGACTTCTTATATTGAATAACTGTATGGCAGAGGCAGCAGGCAGAAATCATGGAATCATACTAAAACAGTATGCTCTGAAGAGTACGGAGACAGCAGGAAATGATCTGATCATAGCTGCAGTGTTCGCAGGGCTTCTTACAGGCGCAGTTATGTACTGGGTGATGAAGTATGGAAGAATCTGGCTGACAGTCTTTTGGCTGATACTGTTGGTGGGGTTTGCAGCTTTGACAGGAAACAGTGCGGGATATATGGGACCTGTACTGACTGGTGCTGGATTTCTGGGAATGGTTTCCCTTCGTGTTTATGTAAATGCAAAAACAGAAGTGAAGGGAGGAGACAGCACAGTATCCTTTATCATGTATCTTTTTCTTATAGTTACTGCGGGATTAGGAATGATACTGACTGTCTGGATAAATCCCCCGAAATCATATAATGAACCGGATCTTACAAAAAAAATCAGGGCTGCAGAAAAAGAAGCTGTAGAGTCTGTGCGTTATGGAAACAAAAAGATCAATTCACTGCCGAAAGGCAATCTGAAAAACCTTGGTAGCTGGAAGGCATCGGGAGAGACTGCGCTGACGGTGACAATGAGTGAACCGCAGTCATTGTATCTGCGTGGATTTACAGGCTCAGATTACAGTTCGGGTGAATGGAAAAAACTTTCAAATGAAGAATATTATGATTCAGATTCACTGTTTTACTGGCTTCATCAGGAAGGATTTGATAGCAGTGCCCAGCTTGACACAGCAAGACAGCTGGTCAGTGACCCGGATCTTTCAGATCAGGATATTACAGTTGCAGTGAAGAACAATAATGCTGACAGCGAATATCTTTATGTACCTTATGAGTTGAAAAAGGACTCATGGGGCAGTAAAAAACTGAAACATAATGCGGATGAATCGCTGGAATCAGCAGGATTTTTTGGTATCAGGGATTATGGATTCCATACGACAGGAAATCTTGTAATAGATTTTCCAAAACTTGCCGCAGAAACGTTTCTTATGATGACAGAAAATCCGGATACGGAATATGAACAGGCAGAAAGTTATTATAATGTTTTTGCATATAAGCATTACACAGAACTGACAAGATCGCAGAATGAACTGATGCAGAAGCTTCTGGGGGATCCGGGTGAGCAGAAGGAAGGACATATTGATTATTATTCTGCAATTACGGAGATTCGGAAATTTTTTGATAAAAATATCAGTTTTAATAAAGAATGCGGAACAGTTCCAAAGGGGAAAGATCCTGTTAATTATTTCCTTACAGAATCAGGAACAGGATATGATGTGCATTATGCGTCGGCAGCAGTTCTGATGTTCCGTTACTATGGAATACCGTCAAGATATGTGGAGGGATATGTGATCACTTCGGAGGCAGCAGAAAATGCAGAAGCCGGTTCCGCAATAAAGATTCCGGCATCTGACGGGCATGCCTGGCCGGAAATATACATAGACGGACTTGGCTGGGTACCAGTTGAAGTATCACCGGATTTTGAAAAAGTAATGGAACAGCCGGATCTGACAGAAGGTCTTGAGGCAGGAACAACAGCAGCGTCCGCACAGAGTATGGTGGAAGACAGCGAAGAAATTCAGGAAAAATCTCTTCCGGAACTTCTCAAAGAAACTATGTTTGATCTGTTAAGGATTGTTTTTGTACTGTTTGTCGGATTTGATCTTATTGTCCTATTATTTATAATTATATCTGTAATACGAAGAATTACAGCTGCATTCAGAAGGAAAAAGCTGTTCCGTGTACAAAACAGCGAAAAGGCAGTTCTTGCGATGATGAAATATGCATCAGATCTGTTTCTTTATGGACACAGTGATCTTTATGGAATAAAAAAATCTGAAAAAGTACAATATCTCAGAGTTAATTATTCAGAAGAGCTGGCACAGATGTATCTGAAAGCATGTGAATCCGGAGAGCGTGCTGCTTTCAGCAGACATTCTGTCTCGAAAGAAGAGAGAGAAAAAGTGAAAGAGTATATGGAACAGCTCCGCAGAGAAGTATTGAAAAAAGCCGGATGGTATGACCGTTTTATGATGCGCTATATAGAAAGACTTTGTTGATAAATACAGGAGAAAGGAGACGGCACAGATGAAGTCAGATAAAAATAAAAAAAGACTTTGGGCAGCAGGACTTATACTGTGTCTTTTGCTTCTTGTAATTTTACTTGGAGGATCAGTTTCCCATCAGAGTGAAGCAGTTCCGGAAAATCCTCTTCATGGAATCAGTAAAGAAAGATCGCAGGTTGTATACAGAGGAAAAGGCTTCTATACACCGGCAGTGAGTGGGGACGGAAAAGATACCCCGCAGCTTCTTAATACGGAAGTCCTTGCTTCAGAAGAACCGGAGGAAAAATCCGATGAAGAAAACCCGGCAGAAGAACAGCAGGAAACTGAAGATTTTCAGGATGACGGCTCTGGTGACAGTACCAGTGATGGCGGGGGTGAATCGGAAAATGTCTCAGCGACAGACGAAACAGGAGCAAATACATCTGATGAAGACGGAGATGGCGCTCCCGTGACAGAAACTTTCGGCGATTCCGAAGCAGACATTTCGCAGGATCATGGGAATTCGGCAGATGATGACCGTAATCAGCAGAATGTAGTTCTGCCGACACCCACGGAAACCCCACAGGATACACCGGAACCAGTAGATTACAGGCCGACTATCAGTTCTGATCTTACGGATGGAGAAACAATTCACAAAGAATCAAGAGTTTTTTCTGTATATGCGGAAGATTATAAAGAAAGAGCTCTTACTTCGTCTCAGCTCAATGTTACCTGCAATGGCAAAAAACTGTCAAGCATATCCACGGACAATGGTGTGATACGTTATAAGGCATATCTTGATGACAACAATGAAATAAGTATTACGGCGACAGACCGATATGGAAATACAGATACGGTCAGTGTTACAGTTTACAAAGAAATAACAGGAAATGAGGAAGAGGAAAAACCGGCAGGTACGATAACGTTCAGTCTTGAGGCTTCTACTATAGGACTGGGAAATATTATAGGTCCTGTAGAAGTTCCGTTTTATGATGAGGAAACACTTCCTTATGTGCTGAACAGAGTCCTTTATTCTGCAGGCTGTCAGTATCATTTTACAGGAAGTATGGATTCAGGATTTTATCTGAAATCAGTTGACAGGGCAGGGATTACAGATGGATATGAGATTCCTTCGCAGATAGAGGAACATCTGGAAGAGGTAAATGATATCCCCGATCCGGATACCTGTTCACCGGACTGGCTTGGCGAGGGTACGCTGACTGGCGGATCCGGCTGGATGTTTTCTGTAAATGGAACATATTTAAGCACTGGAATGAATACGTATTTTCCGGCAGATGGAGATGTGATAAGAGTAAGATTTACTTTACATTATGGCGCAGACATAGGTGAGGCTATGCTTGGCGGAGAAACATGGGGGGATTGGTAATATGAAAGAGAGATGCCTGGCAGTTCTTATGTCAGTATTCATGTTATTCAGCAGTGTCCCTGTGAATGCAGCCGGGCAGGCAGGAACAGATACTGTACTGTCAGAACAGACAAATGCTGGTCAGGAGGAAGCAGCACAGTCAGGAACAGAATCGCGGGAAACAGAAGAATCTGAAACTGGTCAGAAAGATCCGGACCAGACAGAAGCGGAACAGAAGAACCCGGAGACAGAAGCAGAGGTTACAGAGATTCCGGACCCGGCAGAAGCAGATCAGAAGGATTCGGAAACAGAGACAGAGATTACAGAGACTCCGGATCAGGAAGAAGAAAATCAGGATACAGAGCAGGAAGAAGACCAGTTCTCAGATGGAGAAGATATCACTCTGGAAAGTGGCGACGGAGAGGAAACAGACGACTGGCTGGAACAGATGAAATTTGGTTCTTCCAGTTTTGGCTCATCTGCACTGCCATATCCTACAGTTCCTGAATTTTCACCGGAGATTCATGAGTATACTCTTTATTTTCCAGATTACCTGAAGGGAATTTACAATCTGTCAACTTCAATTTTTTCCGAAAATGTTATGGCCTATTTCAAAGACTGCAACGGGAAAGATGAGTCAGTAATACTTAATGCTTATGCCAAGTACGGAAATTATGCTGCGATGGACTATGTTGTAGATTATGGCCCTGACGAAAATACAATAAGGATACACAGCAGTAAAGGAACCAAAGACTATCTGGTTCACATAAAACGTGTTCTTACGCTGGGAGAACTCAAAGCAAAATACAAAGGAATGGATTATACATTTTATAATCATGAAAGAGAAGAGCTGTTTTCAAAAGCAGGCGTGGATTTTCAGAAAGAATATGATGTAAATCTTCCAGGTGATATAAAAGGCGGGACATTGTCGATACTTCCAGTTACATATTTCTACCAATACACTGAAAACCGTACAAAATATAAGGTGGAGATCAATGGAGTGGAAACTCCTACAGACGAATATTATGATTATACACTGAAAGGTGGAGAGGAAGATATTCAGGTAAAGGTCTCATACGAAGGCTTTGAAGATACTGTTTATGTAATTCATGTACATCCGGTAGAAAAACAGGTAAATGTAAACTTTGTTTCTGATACGGAAGGTACACAAGATACTTTTTTTGTAAAACTTTTTGATAAGTATGGTGCTGAAATAAAGACCAACACAGATGATCCGCTTATTTTTACGCAGCTTCTCGACCAGAATGAATATACGTATACGGCATATGCAGAAGGGTATAAGCCGGTAAAAGGAAAATTTACGGCAACAGAGGATAGCGGTGATATCAAAATTGAATTTCAGGAAAAAGCGGCGGGGCGCTACCTGGAATCACTTGGGGTTTATACAAGGGATTACGGAGGTACTGCAAACGATACAAAAGACCTGGTCCGTCATGAAGAACTTGATAAAGAGTTTGGCGGTGTTGTATATACTGTAGATTACAGCAGCCAGTACAGTTCAGAATATTCTTTCTACATATCTGCAAAACTTTCTGCATATGCACCGGAGAATGCTGATGCAATTGTAAGCGCAGTTTCAGCGGCTGGAACGAGGAAAAAGAAAAGCATACTGCTTGCAACAGAAGATCATGAATTTCGAAATTCAGTACCGTGTAAATTTTTCGGTTCAGATGAAGAGGGAGCAAGACGTGGGGTCTGCACACTCACTGTTGGAAGCGGAGATGATACGGAAGTATATAAAATTATTGTCAACCGTGTACTGGAACTGAAAAATCTTTCCTGTTCGGATATTCCAGGTGGAAGTAATATTTATAATGAAACAAGATTTACGAGAACAAGGCACGAGTACACGGTGTCTGTTTCTGATGAAGTCAACAGTCTTTATCTGAAACCGGAACTTTATGATGGCCTGGTGGAACAGGTGATGATAAACGGAGTTCCATGTAAATCAGGAGAGGAAACAGAAGTTCCACTGGAGGAGACGGTTACCGATATTCAGGTCCGACTGGCGAAAGAAGAAACGTATTCAGATCCGGAATTTGCCGGTATGACTTATACATCTGAAGGAATTTACACCATAAAAGTAACCAGATCAAAAGTATCAGATGTGACATTTCATGTTGATCCGCCAGATGCTGCTGTATGTGTATATGATGCACAGGGAAAAAGAGTGTATTCATCTCTGGAGAAGCCGCTTGTGTTTACCGGACTGAAAGGCGGTCTTGAATATTCCTATACAGTAAGCTGTTATGGATTTCTTACAGAGAGTGGCAAATTCACTGCGGAACCGGGTGGAGCGATAACTGTCAAACTGACCAGGTCAGATACAAAATATCCGGAGCTTGATAATAATGAATGGTGGAATTATCGAAACAATGAAGAAAATAATGGCGTTATCAGTGTAAGTACTCCAAATAACAGCAGGGAAACAAGTGAAAAATGGTCACTGCAGATAGGAGGAAGTTGGAATGAATCCTGTACACCGCCATTAATCCTCGGAGGATATTTGTATACAGGCGCAGGAAAATACATTTATAAGCTGGACAAAGAGACAGGAAAGATTCTTATGGTCAGTGACCAGCTGAAAGGAAGTCTTGTATTTGCGCTGAACCCTCTTACGTATGCGGAAGGAATGATCTTTGCACAGATTGGAAACGGGCAGATCCAGGCAATCAGTGCAACGACCATGAAATCACTGTGGATCAGTGAGGCAATAGGAGGACAGACACTTTCACCGATCACTTATAAAGACGGATATATATATACGGGAACATGGAATTCAGAAAGCAAAGACGGAGCCTATTTCTGTCTTACAGTAACAGACGAAGATCCGGACAATCCTGCAGAGATCAAGAAATGTACATGGAAGTATTCACATAAAGGTGGATTTTACTGGGCTGGTTCTTATGCAACGTCTGATTATGTGGTCTTTGGTTCAGATGACGGATCAGCAGAGGGTAATTATACAGTGTCTTCGATATTGTATTCTGTGTCTACAAAGACTGGTCTTCTCATAGATTCACTTGAGAATCTGCAGGGGGATATAAGAACTTCTGTAGTTTATAATAATGGATTTATTTATTTCGCTACTAAGGGTGGAATGCTGTACCGTGTAAAGATGAATGCTGACGGAACATTCGGGGCTGTCGCATTTTATTATCTGGGTGGCATGGCAACAGCATCGCCTGTAGTCTATAAGGGAAGAATCTATATTGGTGTATGTGGAACCGGCGGACAGTTTAATGAAGATGCCGGACACCATTTTGATGTCCTTCAGGAGGACATCAATGGAATAAATCTTGCTTATTCTGTACCTGTAAAAGGGTATCCACAGGCAGGAGCAACTCTTTCTACAGCCTATGAAAATGAGGATTATAATGGCGATGGAAAGCCTGATGGAAGAGTATATCTGTATTTTACCTATAACGTTTATCCGGGAGGAATCAGTTTCCTGTCTGATGAACCGGGTCAGACAGAAGGAAAGGCTGAGGATCTGTTTGTGCCGGAAACAAAAAAACAGCAGTACTGTATCAGTACAATTTGTGCTGACAGTGATGGGACACTTTATTACAAAAATGATTCCGGTTATCTGATGGCTGTTTCTTCCAACAGTGCATATCTTGATGATATTGATGTAACATGCAGGGAAGGAAAGATAAAATGGGATGATGATTTTGATTCGTCCAGAGGAAATTATACGCTGACAGTTCCGGACGGTACAAGAGAGGTAAGTGTGAGACTCACGGTTCCAAAAGACCGTACAGCTACAGTGAACGGACAGAACTACACAGGAACCTGTACAGTAAGCCTGGATGACAAAGGAGAGGGAGTAATCCAGATTGTTGTCATGTATAAGCAGCAGAAGAGAACTTACAGGATAAAGGTGATGGGGCTTGGCAGTAATGCAGATCTTTCCGGTCTTGTGATAAGTGATAACAACTCAGTGAATGTAACTGCTTCACATATATCCTATAGTCCGACTTTTAAATCAGAGAATACACAGTATATATCAGATGTTTATACAGGAGAAAAGAAATTTCTGAACATTTATGCTTCGGCAAAGGGAATTTATTCAAAGATAGAAGCTGAGGCAGGTGACGGAGTCCGGAGAATCCTGCGTTTCCAGAATGCGGCAGGAGCAGGAAACATGACAAGGTTTGCAGTTTATTTTGATGATGACCAGTCAAGTGCGGAAGTGACACTGAAAGTAACTGCAGGTGACGGAGTGACAACAAAAGATTATCATATAAATCTTCTCAGAACAGATATTTATGGTCCGGTGCTTACAGATGCAAAAGCATGGAGAACAGACGGGGAAACGGGACAGATCTCATTTCACTCCAATGAAAATGGATATTTTTACTGCATGACTACAGAAGCAGGTGGAAAAGAACCGGAATTTGATCTGACACAGCCGGGAACTGAATTAAAAAAAGGTGGAAACAGTTATACACTGAGTAATATAGGAAGTGAAGCGAAAGATATTTATATTTTTGCAGTGGATATTCAGGGAAATAAGATAAAAGCACCACTAAAACTCAGTATCCGGCAGTATGAGGAGATCAGCTGCAGGTTTGATATAAAACCGGTGAATGCGAAGGTTGAAATAAGGGATGACAGTGGAAAAGAAATTGCACTGAAAGATGGAAAATGTACATTGGTGATCGGAAATCATTATACAGTTTCCGTAAGCTGTGAAGGTTATTACAGCAAAACCATGGAGTTTACAGCTGAAGCAGGAACAGACCATTATGAGATCAGCCTGGAAAGCAGCAGAAGTTCCAATGCACTTCTGAAAGCTCTTTACGTAGGCAGTTCTGATAAATATGGAAAGGGAATTCTTACACTGAAACCTGCATTTAAGTCGGATGTAATTAATTATGAAGCGACTTATGACAGAGAGCGCAGCTACCTGAATCTCTGGATAGAACCGGAGGATACCAGGGCTGCTGTGAAAGTGTATGCACTCGGCGGGGTAAAGGGATCTACTGTTTCCAGAGAAGATGAGTCCATAAAAACAGAAACTGTGGATGGACATTTCTGCTGCAAGGTATATTTTGAAAAACAGATATTTGAGGCATCGGTACGTGTCTCAGTTACAGCTGAAGATGGAACGCAAAAGGACTATTTTGTAAAATTATTTATCCACGATACTACAGCACCGGTGCTGAAAGCAGTTTCAGCCAGCAGGATCAACGTAAAAAAGGCTTCTGTCATATTTAAGTCTTCAGAAAAAGGAAGATATTACTATACCGTAACAGACAAAAAGAGCATTATAGTGCCGGATACTTCCTCAAAAGGTTATGAAGGTATAGAAGGTACCAATATTATTACACTGAACAGTCTGAAAAAGGGGAAGAAGTATATCCATATTATAATGAAAGATGACTTCGGAAACTTCAGTAAGGTACTTACAGTCAGTATTCCCGACAGCAGAAAATCTGCATCGGATAATCATAAAAATCAGGAATCCGGAAACCGCGGAGGAAAACATCCCGGAGGACCTGAAGGAAAACAGTCTTCTGCATATACCAGGGACAACCGTGAAAGTGTGGAAGAAGGAAGTGGAATACTGAAAAAAATGAATAAAAATTCTTCGGAAGAACCGCAGAAAGAAAATAATTCGAAGGTGGAAGAAAATACTGAAAAGGAATCGGAAGAAGAAAAGAAAGGAGAAACAGAAAAGAAAGGAAAGACTGTTAAAAAAACAGAAACAAACAGTGATTCAGAACAAAATGTTTCAGAAGAAAAGGAAAAGAATGTTACAGACAGAAGCAAAAGCCAGGATCATATGCGGAAAAAAGATGGCTGGAAAGCTCTGCCATTCAGATTGAAAGCAGCATCATTCGTTTCCGTAGCGGGACTTCTGTATCTCTTATTCTGGATTCGGGCATGCATGGTCAACCGAAGGAAAACGGAATGGAAAAGAAAAGTACGAAAGGAGATTAACAGAGTATGAAAGATTTAAAGAGATACACAAAGGTACTTCTGGCAACTGCTGCAGTATCGGCAGCAATGATGGCAACACCGGCAACTGTACATGCAATGACGGGACCGGTAGAACTGGCAGAAGATAATACATATACAGATGACCAGGAACTTGTGTATAAATTTTCGGTGTCAGGTTCAATTGCAACACTTGCCTCTATTGATGATAGTAATTTGGACGGGGAAGAATATTCAGTAGATGTTCCGGGAAGTGTTATAAAAAATGGAACAGATACTCCAGTAGATGTAACAAAATTAGGCAGAGCAGTTTTTGCGGGGAATACTAAAATAGTAAATATTGATCTCAGTGATACTAAAATTGCAACTATTACGCAAATGTCATATGGAAAGACGTCATTTGAAAAGTGCTCAAATCTGGAAACAATTAAACTTCCGAATACATTAACTGCTTTACCGAATTATATGTTTGCGGGTTGTGGAAAATTAACAGAGGTAGAGATTCCTAAAAAAGTGGTAAATTTTGGACTACCTAATAAGGCACATACCAGAATCTTTGAAGGCTGTGACAGCCTGAAAGAAATTAATGTAGCAGAGGGCAATACAGCTTTTAAATCTGATGATGGTGTCCTCTACAGTGCAGATGGAACAAAACTGTATGCATATCCGAATGGAAAAAAGAATGCAGAATTCCGTGTACCAGATGGAGTAAATATGATTTACTATGGTGCATTCCAGACAGTGCAGAATCTGAGGACAGTATACTTCCCTGCATCACTTACTGAAATTGGACAGTATGCTTTTAACGGTTCAGGAACAGCCAGTGATACCAATAACTCTCTGGAAACAGCCGTATTCTATGGTGACAAGAGTAAGGTTACAAAAGGAAACGGTGCATTCCTCAGTTCAGTACAGCAGATTCAGAATGCAACAGGAGTTTCCATTACATCAGGAGATACCTGCAAAGGAAGTCTTCAGCTTACAGCAGCAGTAGAACCAGAAGCGGCTGATCAGAATGTAACGTGGTCTGTAGATAAACCTTCAGTAGCTACTGTTGATGATGCAGGCCTTCTCACAGCAAAAGCAGCAGGAACCGTTACAGTAACTGCTACAACTGAGGATACAGACTGGGCTGGAAAGGCATTTACAGCTACAAAAGAAGTTAAAGTAACTCCGGTAATAAAGAGCGTTAAAGTATCTGAAAGCAATGGACAGAGTACCGTTGAAGCAGGCAAAACACTTGAATTCATTGCAATGGTTAATCCGGAAGGCAGCGGAGAGAAAGGTGTAGAATGGAGTGTTGATAACACTGCCCTTGCAACTATCGATGAGAACGGCCTGTTCACAGCAAAAGCAGCAGGAACAGTAACAGTAAAGGCAACAAGCAAAGATGACAGCAGTAAGTCAGATACTTACACAGTAACTGTCACAGATCCGGCAGTAGAGAGTATTACAGTTAGGGAAAAGAGTGGAAAGAATACAGTTGAAGTAGGAAAAACACTTGAATTCACAGCAACAACCAGTCCGGAAGGAAGCGGAAAAGCAGGAGTAGAATGGAGCGTTGATAACACTGCCCTTGCATCTATCAGTGAAAGTGGTCTGTTCACAGCAAAAGCAGCAGGAACAGTAACAGTAAAGGCAACAAGCAAAGATGACAGCAATGTATCAGGAACTTATAAAGTAACTGTCACAGAACCTGCAAAATCTGCAGAACCAGAAAAACCTGTAAAACCTGTAAAACCTGTAGCACCGACAGTAAAACCTTCAGAGTGTTGTCCGGCAAATTAAATGATGTCCCATACGGCAGATTATTTCGCACCGATTTTGGATTTCTACAGATGTGTCAGTCACTTTAAAAGTAACTGTTTCTGCGAATTGT